>CAYPUM010000136.1:0-8546 GCA_964413545.1 uncultured Roseibacillus sp.
GTTTTCCTTTGCGGCCTTCTTCATTCCTCACCTTCTCGGGCTTCGCTCGCACGGCGCATCCCGTCCGCAACAGGGGCGGTCTCTGTCGCAAGCGGGGCCCAATCCCGCTCCCCGCGCCCCGGACGAGTCGCTGAAGAGGATGCCGCTCCCCGTTCCGATCAGCCGCTTGACCGCGCCGCCGCATTGCGGGCACGTTCGCAGGGGCGGGTCGGACATGCTTTGGAAGCGTTCAAAGGCATGCCCGCAATGCGCGCACTCATATTCATACGTGGGCATGTTCGGCTCCTCACACTGTTCTAAGGCAAGACTAATGTTCAGGCACTAGAAGATCAAGACCATTTTGGGGAATGTTTCGGCTGGCGCGATGCGGCGAGCGAAGACGCAATCGACGCGCGTCAGGCAAGGTTCGGCGGTTCCTGCGGCGACAACCCGTCCGGGTCGTTCACGAAGGCGCCGGCCGGCGCCGCGATCTTTCCCTCGCGTAACGGGTCGCGGGTCTCTTCCATCCACCGGGCCAGGCGCGTCCTCATGTCGGCGAGCGTATCCTCATAGCCCGGACGGCCGACCAGGTTATTCGCTTCGTTCGGATCGAACACCAGGTCGTAGAGCATTTCCTGCGGCGGCGTCCTGTCGCGCCAGCCGTGTTCGAGCCAGACGGATTTGCTCTCCCCGTCGTCCGCGTTCGGCAGGACCGGCCGGGTCCGGCCGTCGTACCGTTTGATGTACTTCCAGCGCCGGGTGCGGACCGCACGCATCGGCTCGTAGGCGGCATGGTAGTTGACCTCGAACACGAGCTGGTCGTGGAGGACGTCCTGTTCGCCCCGGATCAGGGGGAGCAGCGACTTTCCGCGCAGACGCGCCGGCGGCTCGATGCCGATCCAGTCGCAGAGGGTCGGGAAGATGTCCAGGTGGCTGGTCATCGCATCCACGACCTTGCCGCCGCTGAAACCGTCCGGTCCGCGGAGAATGAGCATCACACCCGTGCCGCTGTCGTGCAGGTTGCACTTCATTCGTGGGAACGCGATGCCGTGGTCCGTGGTGCAGATGACCAGCGTGTTCTCCGCCAGCCCGGTCCGGTCCAGGGCATCGAGCACGACTCCCATACGCCGGTCCAGGATCCGGGCGCTGGCCTGGAACCGCGCCATGTCCTGCCGGATCTCCGGCGTGTCCGGAAGGGGAGGGGGCGGACACACGTAGCGCGGATCGTCGGGCGCCTCGTCGATTTCGGGGAATTCCCTGTGCGTCTCGCTGAAGCCCACGGACAGGAAAAAGGGCTGGTCCGGCGGGTTCTCGAGAAAGGCCGCGGCCCGCTCGTCACGACCGCGTTCGCCCAGGTGCTGGTCATAGCCGATCGCTCTTGTGGTCTCTTCGTCGTCCCATTTTCCCGAATGCAGGATGTGCTGGAATCCCGCCAGGACGGACACGTAGCCCTTCGTGCGGAGCGTATGAACGATGTGCTCGCCGTAGTCGTTCAGCGAAAATCCGCGATGCGCCAGGCCGATCATGCCGTTCTCGTGCGGATAGGTGCCCGTCAGCAGGCTCGCGCGGCTCGGACTGCACGTCGGGTTCGTGCAGAAGTTTTGCCGGAAGAGTACGCCCTGTTCGGCCAGCTTCTGCAGGTTCGGGGTTTCGACCGGGTAGCCGTAGGGCTGAATGTAGCGTCCCGTGTCGTGCGAATGAATGTACAGGATGTTGGGTTTGGTTTTCATGCTGCGGGATGGTACCGGTGGACCGGGGGAACGCAAGCCCGCTTTGCGGCCGGGCCTATTCGGCAGAAGTGTGCGGCGCAGGTTCGTCCGGGCCGTTCTCTTCTTGTCTCCCGCGATCCGATTCCAACGTCATCTTGACCTGGCGGGTGTGGCCCATGCGGTCCAGGGAGAGGCGCAGCACGGCTGCCTCGGCAACGAACCGCTCAAACGCCTCGACACTCGCGACCGGTTCGCCGTTGACATGCGTAATGAGCTCGTGCGGGACGACTCCGGCCACCGCTGCCGCGCCGCCTTCTTCGATCTTCGACACCACGACGCCGGGGTCGTCATCGCTCTTCCGCAAGTTCTGGCGCACCTCGAACGTCAGGTCCCGAACCGTGATCCCGAGCGCCTCCGATTCAAACCGGGCGGCGGAGCCGTAGTGAGGCGGGCTCTCAACGATGGTCAGTTCTTTGGCTATGATCTCTCCCTCAACGGCCAGATCCGCCGTGTAGCTCTTGCCGATCCCGATGCCGGTCAGCAATCGGGTGAAGGCATTCGCCACGTGGGGCCAGGGGGCCGGGATCCTGTCCATGAACTGTGCCGGGATCATGTCGATCTGGCTCCAGTCGAACCCGTATGACTGATCCTGTTCGACCACGATGTCCACCGGTTGCGGAATCCCCTCGGCATGAATCCGCAGCAATACCATGCCGGCCTTCAATCCGGCGGCAGCGGCCGGGGAACCGGGATAGACCAGCGTAATCAGGGCGCCCGTCTTCCCGTTCTGCGTCTGTTCCGATACGCGATGGGCTTGGGCAAGTTCCTTCGTCATGGGCTGAAGCACGACGCCCAGCCATCCCACGCTTCCCTCCTTTTCTTCGGACAAGGGGGCGTTGTTGGGATCCAGGCCTGCCGGTACGTGGGCAAGCAGCCCGCCGATTTGCCGGCTCCACGTCGGAAGCGGCTCGTTCTGCCGCCATCGCCCCTGCCTGGGATCCCTCACCCGCTCACGAACGCTGACCGGGAGAACCACCAGGCGCCCGTCCATTGAAAAGAGGAAGGCATTCTGATGGGCCCCCTTGATGTCCGGATAGACCTTGCCTTCGAATCCCAGTTTACAGCCGCCGATTCGATCACGCCCGTAGTACGCGAATTTCTCCTCTCCGGCGATTCCGACCGTTGCCTTCAGCAGGAGGTCCTGCCACAGATCGAACAACGCCTCCTCCGAGAAGGCGAGGGGCCGGCCCACGGGCTCCTTCAGAGAAACGATCAGCCCGCCATACTCTTCCAGGGATCCGGCAAAGTCGGCCTCATGGGCTTCGCCGTCCGGACCCCAGACCGCCACTCGCTCCAGACGGGCGGTCGTCCGAGGCTCGAGCTCGCTCAGAACCAGCACTTGATTCTTCCCGCACAGAATACCCAGGCCGTTCAGTTCCGTGACAACGGCTCCGTCCTCTTCGCCGTATGAGGTGTAACGACGAAACATGGAATAGGGATCCGTCTTGTCTGCCTTGGGGCTGCGGAAGTGCATTTGGACCCGGAAGAAACCGTTCGCGACAATCTCTCGCAGTTCGGACAGTCTTTGCTCGATGGCTTCTGTTGAAACTCTTTCCCAGTTGCGGGGAGATCCCTTCCACGAACCGTCCGGGTCCAGTCGCCCGTTCATGGTGAGCCCCGCCGGCGCGCCGCTCTTGTCCACGATCAGGCTGCCGGGCTTGACCGAAAGGAACGGGTCGACGCCCGGCGAGTCGGTCACTACGAAACCGATCGGTTCGGCTGTCATCCGCCATTCGCCGTTTCCGAACTCGTAGTTCAACGTCAGGCAGGGATCGCCGGCATCCGGATGAAATTCCAGCGGGACCGAATCGGGTAGGGGCTCCTCCAACTCGATGAAGACCGCGTCTTCGTGCACACAATAGGCCGCCGCTCGAGCGGGAACCCGGGTGTCGCCCCGTCGAACGTCTATTCTCTCAATGAATCGGTCGTGAATCGGGACGTCCCCGGCAACGATCAGAGAAGGGGCCAGTACATAACCGGCCGTTTCCAACGGCCGCTGCTGCTCGATGACCGTCTTCCCCTCGTTGCGGGTATGGATCCGGCCGCAGAAAGGACAAACGTACTGCACTTCGGCTCCTTCAGGAGCGCGTCCGGCGTCGTATCGCAGCCGGTATTCGACAACCACAACACTCTTTTCGAGTTTCTGCATCAGGGCCAGTTGCTCTTCGATCGCGATCTTGTCGGAGTCCGTAGCGGCGAAGACAGCCGCGGCTCCTGCGGCCAACAAGACGGCGGTTCCGACCCCTGCTCTCTGACGGCTTGCCTGCATCATGCCCATCGTTCACTCCCTTTCGTAGTCGCGCGAGAAATCCAGGATCACCTGACGCATCAACCCGCCGCGAAGGATCGTCAACCTCACGCGCGGTCTCGCGTCGATGCCGTCCAGGGCCTTTTCGTAGATTTCCTCGACGTCGTCCAGGGTCTCCACTTCGGTGCCATCGCTTTCCACCAGGATGTCTTTGTGACGGAGATTCGCATTGGCCGCGTTGCCGGGGCTCTCGATCCCGAATACGAAGACACCTTTCCGGCGGTAAAAGTAGAGGTCGGGATTGTCAAAGCGGTTAATGGCCTTGACCGTCAGGTCCCAGCGTGGGCAGTCGAATTCCTCCCCTTCCACCTTTCCCTTCTGACTGGGGACAACATCAACCGTCAGCGTTTCACGGTCACGCAGCAGCGCCAAGGTAACCGCCTCTTCCATCGGCAGCATGCCGATCAAGCGCCGGATTGCGGGCAGATCCTCGTCGGTGAGGGCCGTCACCTGGGTGTCGCCAATGGCCAGGAGGCGGTCGCGGTCGCGCACGCCGGCGTGTCTGGCGGGACTGCCCTCCGCCGTCCCGGCCACGATCACACCTTCCGTACCCTCAAAGTACATATTGCGGTTGAAGTCCCGAAGCGGCTGCAGCTCGAGCCCCAGCCAAGACCATTCGACCTGCCCTCTCTTTCTGAATCGTGGAAGAATTTCTCGGATCACGTCACTCGGAACGGCAAAGCCCATGTCGCCCCCGATCAGCGCGCCCAGCGTGTTGATGCCGATGATTTCCCCCTTGGTGTTCACCAGGGGGCCGCCGGAATTCCCGGGGCTGATCGCGGCGTCCGTCTGGAGCCACAAGCTGTACTCACTGTGATCTTGCAGGAATCTCCGGACACACGAGATGATGCCGATCGTCACGGAGCGCGCAAGTCCCCACGGCGCTCCCATGGCAATGGCAAAGTCGCCCTCGTTCAGCTCGGACGAATCCCCCAGTTCGGCGAAAGGAACCGGATCGCCTTCCGGCGGCAGGGCCAGTCTCAGGAGCGCAAGGTCCAGATCCTTGTCCGTGCCGATCACTTCGGCGTCGAAACTCCGGCCGTCGTAGAGCAGACAGCGAACTTCCAGGGCCTTGTCCACGACGTGCCAGTTGGTGAGAATCTCACCCGACGTATTGATCAGAACGCCGCTGCCGGCGATCTCCTGGGCCTTCTTCTTGCCCTCTTCGTGAGATTCGCGAATGCACTTCACAAAGACGACCGCGGGAAATACACGGTCCTTTGCTTCGGCAATGATGGAGCGGAAATCGATCTCACGGCCGCCGGCAGGCGCGGCGCCGAACGCAGAGCCTTGAACAAGAACGAGACAGAGCAGTACCGCTTTCACTCGCATGATCGATCCCACATCGCCTCCCTTCTGAGATTCCCGGGAACAGTCGGCGGGTCGGGAGGGATCATAGGCTTCGTGGCCGGGAAGTCAACCGAAACGCCCGGGCAAACCGGGCTTCACGCACGCCTCAGGCCGTTCAGTGCGGCCAAGAAGGGATCCAGATCGAACACATAGCCATAGTGGAGCGCGACGTGCCAGATTGTGACGTCCTTGGCCCGTTCGTCCCGGCATGTTTCCTTGTTCTCGGTCGCCAGGTTGGCTTGTCGGATGGTCGAACAACTGTAGCCGAGTCGGGCCATGTCAACCATGCCGCCGGGACTCGATTGCAGACAAACGTTGATTGCGAAGCCAACGTAGATCAAATGCCATATGCCTCGCTCCCGGCAGGCGGCATTGAGCTGGCGTGATGTAATGACCACGGGTTCGCCCGGCTCCGGCTTCGCTTGGGGCGCAAAATCTATGTAGTGGAACAGGTCCCCCCAACTCGCCATGTTGTGCATTCCCCGGCTCACATTCGTGCGCTCCTGCTGCCACTCCAGGCGCACGGGATCCTCAACAGCGCCCGCCGGCGGCGCCGGCTCAGGGCCGGCCAGTTCCTTGATCCGCCGGTACTCCGCATACTTGCCTGCATACCTCTCGTCGGAGCCCACGTGGATCACGGTCAGTCCCGCCTTTCTGGCCGCGGCGAGGAGCGGCGGAAATACGGTTTGGGTGACCTCCATGGCACGCCCGCAGTATTCCACTGCCCGGTAGGCTCCCACAAAGGGCGAATCCGGCCCGAACGGGACGCGGTCGTCAAGGCCGGGATTCCAGACATGCATGCTGACCAGTGCGGTCTTGTCCAGGTCCAGCTCCAGTTCCCGGGTCGCCCATCCTCGATACCCCAGGCCGGGATGCTCCGTGCCGATGTCGGCATCGTATTGCTGGTAGTAGTTCGCCGGTACTCGCAGTATGGCAGCCAATCCATGCTCCTTTCGCCGTGAAGACACGGCCTCCATTCCGGGCTTACAGCCGCAGTCCGGCGCCAAAACGGGCCCGCAAGCCGGACGGGCGTGTTTTCGGTCAGGCCCCGCAGTCCTGTGCCCAATAGCCTGTCCGGTGTCGGCTTGGCCTCACCTGAAGAATTTGACCGTCGCGAAGCCGTAGTTGTCGCTCAGGGTAGCCTGATCGACGAAGAAGAGCGAGAACTCTCCCGTGCGTGAGTAGATGCGGTTGACGCCCGGATTGAGGACATGATAGCCGTGCCCCGTGCCGCTCTTCGGGGCAAGTGCGAATGCCTGCGTGGTGTCGCCACCGATATGGAGGTGAAACAGGTCCATGTCCAGGAAGTAGGTCCCACCCGTGCCGAAGTCGATGTTCACGAAAGAGCTGGAACACGGTCCTGTGAAGGTCGTTAGGCAGTTGGCCCGCGCGTCCACGTTGGTCCGAAACGAAGCCGGTTCCGACAGGATGACGGTCGCGTACCCGCTGTTGTCAGTCAGGGTCATCTGATCCACGAAGAACAGCACGAATTCACCCGTGCGTGAGTACACGTGGTTTGTTCCCGGGTTCAGCACATGGTATCCGTGACCGGTGGGCGACTTGGGCGCCAGTAGGCAGAGCTGAGTGGTGGACCCCCCGATGTGAAGACTGTGCAGTTCGACGACAATTGTGTAGTCGCCCGGTTGCTCGGTGTCGAAGCTCACAAAGTTGTGCGAACAGGCTCCTGTGTTCCCTGGCACGCCGCTGATGATGCAGTTTTCCGTGGCCGACAAGGTCACGTTTGTGAGCGAATCGGCGGGCGTCCCGACCACGCGATAGAACATCGGCACGTCCGCGGACATCGCAAAGTCCGTCACCACCAGATTGGTGAGCACCTGCCAGTTGGTCCTGCCGGGGTCCGTCAAGGATGCCGCCCATTCCACTCGGCAGACGGTGCCCGGTTCGCACCCCTGCCATTCCAGGATGCCGTTGCCGTGAAACGAGGTAATCACGATCCCGCCGGACCGGTCATAGACCTCGAACTCGGCCAGGCTGGGCTGTGCGCCTGCAGCGGGCCAGATGAAGTTCAGCAATAGGTATCTTGCCTCTGTGAAGCCGACGCTGTAATCCTTGACCGGGGGTTCGCTTGGTCCGTCGGTGTGCCCTGTATCCGGGACATCAGACCAGTTGATCCCGTCATCGCTGATAGAGAGCCACGTCTCCTGTCCGGGTTCCCTCCTGAACCCATTGAGCCGGATGTCCGTGAACGATGCAACGCGACCGAAGTCCAGTTGGAGCCAGTAGTAGGAACTGGGCACGAAATGACGGTCATTCCCGCTCCACCAGGTGTTCGTGTCCCCATCGTTGCAGTACCAGACGTAGCTCATACCGTCCTGGTAGTAGCTGCTGGCTGTTGCGGTTGCAGAGAGAGCCCTGTTGGTCTCCGCAATCGTGTTTGCAGGTCCAACAAGACTACCAAGCATGAATGCGCCCACCGACCATACTACCGTCTTCATCCCACACCTCCTCCTTTGTCGGGTCAGACCTGGGCACAGGAGTAGTGTATCGCCCCTGTCACGGAAGTTGTCATGGGCCTGCAAAGATACTGCAAAAAAGGCAGAAAGCCTCTCGGCGTGCTTTCGACACGGCAACCTGTTGATACGCCGGCGGTTAGGCCGGATAATGGCCTCCATTTTGGGTTACAGCCGCAGTCTGGCGCCAAAACGGGCCCGCAAGCCGGATGGGCGCGTTTTCGGTCAGGCCCCACAGGCCTGTCCCCAATAGCCGAGGCTGTCGTAGCAGGGTGAATGGCGGCCAAAATCAAGAATCAAGGTCTGCCCCCGACCTCCTCTCGTGGTCCTTTTTTCCTCGCCTTTGAAACATTTCTTCCTGTTGTCTTGTTGACGTTGATGGAGGCACGGATGGAAGAGATTCCGGACGAGGATCTGATGATGAGGTTCCAACGCGGAAATACAGCGGCGTTCGACCTGCTGTTCGACCGCTACCGCCGGCCGGTCTTCAGCTTCCTCTACCGCATGCTCAACCGCGACCGGCACTGTGCCGAGGACCTGTTGCAGGAGGTCTTTATCAAGCTGGCTAAGGCGGCCGAGTTCTACCGTCCCAGCGCACGTTTCGCGTCGTGGATCTTCGCGATCGCCCGCAATCAGTGCCTGAATTTCATCAAGTCGCGACGCTATCTT
>CAYPUM010000137.1:0-8522 GCA_964413545.1 uncultured Roseibacillus sp.
GCCGCGCCCTCCTGCGACGACAACAAAACCCGCCGGAGCGAGTTCCCGACCGTATGCCCGTAACCCCGCTCAAACGGCTCCGCCACAAACTGGGCGTAGGTGCCGGTGGCCGTCTCTTCGTCCTTGAGCAACCGGTTCGGAACTTCAAACCGGTCCAACTTGATGGCTTGCCTGGCGCCGGCTGCTTCCGCGTCCGCAATGACTTCTGCTGCTTCTGACATCGATATCTGCTAGTGGCCGGGTTTCCCTCCGGCGAGATCGGCACGGCCCGCAAGGCGGGCGGCCCGGAGGACCAACGGCGGGTTTCAAATCTCGCGGGGCCGGAATTAAGGCCATCCCCGATCCCTTTGCAACCCAAAATTTCAGGGACCGATGCCGCCCGATGAACCCCTGCGTCAGGGAACGGCCCTGCGGCCCAATGGGAGAACCGTCCACCGATTTCGCCGGCTTCACGGATTTCGCGGATTCTGGGCGGATCCGCGTCGGGGCGTCCAGCCGGAAGGATCAAAACCCGACTCGCTGGTGGCGACGATTCCCCGCAACGGGGAGAATCCATCCGGGTCCCCTAACAACGGCAGCCCGTCCCGTCTAACATTCCACCATTTTTGGGTGGAAAGACCGGCCACGGCAGTCATATTCGCGTTCGCTGCAGGCCACTCCCCCATGAAATCGAAACGCAACCTGACTCGTTTTACGTACGAGACCACCGCCTTTCAAGGTTGGCGCCTCTGCCTGAGCCGGGCCGGCACCACCTTCACGAAATACTTCTCCGACAAAGGCTACGGCGGACCCCGAAAATCCCTCGCCGCCGCCGAGGACGCCCTGCAGAACCTCCGCCAGTTGGTCGACAATTCCCGCCGCGTGAACGGCAAACTCAGCCAAGCAACGATCCGGAAGGCCGAAAAACTGCTCCAGAGGTTCTGACACCCCTTGCGGCGGCCTCCCCGCGAACGATCGTTGGCAGTCATGTTCGACCGCGCCATCCACTGGTTTCGCCGCGATCTCCGGATCTCCGACAACACCGCCCTCCGGGACGCCTCGCGGCAGAGCCGCTCCGTCATCCCCCTGTACACCCCCGGAAGGTGGAGCGATCCACACCCATGGACCGGCCCCCTGCGGCGGCAATTTCTCTGCCACTCACTCGAAGCCCTCGAGAACACCCTCTCCGCGATCGGCGGCCGCCTCCTCTACCGTCGCGGTCCGCAGCTCGAAGCCCTGCGCCGCCTGATCCGGGAGTCGGGTGCCGAGGCGGTCTTCTTCAACCGCCATCCGGACCCCCACCACCGCGCCATGGACCGGGAACTCGGCGCGATGTGCCGGGAACTCGGCATCGCGTGTTGCAGCTTCCGCGATGCGGTGCTCCACGAAGGGACCGAGGTCCTCAAGGCGGACGGAACCCCCTACCGCGTCTACACCCCCTACAGCAAGAGCTGGCTGGAACTCCCCAAACCCGGACCCGGACCGGACCCCGGCCGCCTCTCCAGCCCGCGCGACCTCCCTTCCGATCCCCGCCCGGACCTCTCCACATGGAACCTCTCCGACCCGGGGGTGGACCTGCCCGCCGGCGGTGAAGAGGCCGCCCGCGAACGCCTGCGCACCGCCATCGGGAAACGGCTGCCCCGCTACGCATCGCAGCGCGACCGGCCCGCGGCCGACGCCACCTCGCGCCTCTCGCAGGACCTCCGCTTCGGAACCATCTCCATCCGGCAAGTCTACCACGCCGCGGCCCGCGCCCGGAATTCCGCCCGCCCATCCTCGCGGCGATCCAGCTTCGAGAAGTTCATCGCGGAACTGGCATGGCGCGAGTTCTACATGCAGATCCTCGATCACTTCCCGGAGGTGCTCGACCTCGAATTCAATCCGGACTGGCGGGGACTCCCATGGGAGGACCCCGGAGAACATTTCGATCGATGGAAAGCGGGACAAACCGGATTCCCGATCGTCGATGCCGGCATGCGGGAACTCGCCGCCACCGGTTTCCTCCACAACCGCGTCCGCATGATCGTCGCCATGTTCCTGACCAAGGACCTTCACCTCGACTGGCGCCTCGGCGAGCAGTTCTTCATGCAGTGCCTGATCGACGGCGAGATCGCTTCCAACAACGGCGGCTGGCAGTGGAGCGCCGGAACCGGGGCCGACGCCGCCCCCTACTTCCGTATCCAGAATCCGTGGACCCAAACCAAACGCTACGACCCCGAGGGCGCCTACATCCGAAGATGGGTCCCCGAACTGGAAAACGCCCCGGCCAAGGCCCTCTGGACGGCGCCCCCGCCCGGACAATCCGTGGCGCATGGCTATCCCCCGCCGATCGTCGACCATGCCGCCGAACGCCGCCGCACTCTCGACATCTTCAAAAACCACTCCAACCAGCGGCCACAGTAGCGTCCCCCTCCGGTCGATCGCCATCCGGTCCGCCGCTCACGGCGCCGTTCATCCCTCCGCGGAGTCCGAACCCTCAGCTCGAGCCTCTCCCGCCTCCCCCTCCTCGCGCTCGCCCCGATTCAACAACCTCCGAAATACTTCCTGCAGTTCTTCCGCCGGGATGGCGTACGTTTCGGCGCGATCCGACCGGGCGATGATCATCCCCAGACACCTCCCGTGCAGATCCAGCAACGGGCCCCCCGTGGTCCGCGGCGAAAGCATGAGGTCGGTTTGAATCACCCGCGGAAAGTAGGTGCGCCGATCGGAGGTCCGCCCGCTCATGGCCTGGTTGCGCGACAGCTCCTTGAAGACCTTGCTCCGCGTCTTCAGTTCGACCTCCACTTCCAGCGTCTCCCCGTCACGGTCCAGCGTGATCAGGATGCGCTCTCGCGGCGCCTTGTCGTCCAGCAAGTCCATCAGGTCCTGCCGCGACTTCAGTTCCTTGCCTTCGGCCTTCACGATCAGGTCGCCTTCCTTGATGCCGGCTTCCGCGGCCCCGGAGCGTTCACTGACTTTTTCCACCACCAACTTCTCCCCGTCGGTCTTCAAGACCACTCCCAGCACCACGCCGCCCCGGATTTCGCGCGTGTTGGCGCTCACCACGCCCACCCGCGCCCGGCGCCGCATCCGGCTCGACGCGCCGTTCGTGACGACCCAGGTCCCGTGGAGTTCGCCGTCGGTTTCCCCCCACGTCACGGGCTCAAGGCCTTCGGCCGCCACCTTCAGGAGCGCCACGTCCCAGTCGAAATCGGTAGCCACCACGCGGACCTCCTCGAAGTGCTCCCGATTCACCCGCACCGTGAGTTCTTCCACAGGTTGCACCTCGCTGGCCTTGGCCAGAATATACCCGTCCGAGCTGACCACCACCCCGTAGTTGATGTTCTTCCAGCCCTCGTAAAACACCGCGCTGGACTCCTGCAGAACCACCCGCACCGGCTCGAAGGCCTTCAGGACCTCCCTGCCGTTGAGCCGCAACGGCCCTTCGAGCTGCTGCCCGCCCGCCGAAAACGCCCCCAGCGCCAGCAGACCGGCCGCCAGTCTAACGCTCGCCCAGTTCCACTTCGATCTCCAGCTCTTCTTCATCTCGCAAAACCACCAGCTTGATGACCTCTCCGGGTTTCTTCCCCCCTATCAGCTCCGAAAACGCCTCCCGATCCTCCACCCCTTCCCCACCCACCTTGAGAATCACGTCCCCCACCTTCAAGTCGGCCTCCGACGCCGCGGAGCCTTCCACGATGTCCGTGATTTCGACTCCGCCCTCCTCGCGGTCCGCCGTCGCCACCCCGAGAAACGCCCCGCCCTCGCCGGGCCGCTTCGCAAACGGCCCCTCGCCCAGAAACTCCCCCGCCCGCAGGTCCTCCCAGTGACGCAAAAACACCCGGATCGGCACGTGCATGTTCTCCTCGTTGGAACGCCCCACCCGGCTGTGAATACCGATCAGCCTCCCGTTCATGTCGAAAAGCGGCCCGCCGGAATCCCCGCCAATCAACTTGCAATCCGACTGGATGGTCTCCTCCGCCACCCGCACCAGCCTTCCCAACCGGACCGCCACCCCCCGCTCGCCGTCAAATCCCCCCGAGTGCCCCAGCGAAAATACCCAATCCCCGAGCCGTGCCGTGTCTTCCCGATCCAATTCCACATGCGGAAACGGACCCTCGCCCTCGATCTGCAGCATGGCGCAATCCGTGTCCGACGCCAGTCCCAGCGAGCGGGCCTCCACCCGGCTTCCGTCCTCGAGAATAACGGTCACCTCCTTGTCCACGCCTCCGCTCACATGCGCCGCCGTCAGAACCAACCCGTCTTCGCTGACGATCACGCCGCTCCCCGCTCCCTCTCCAAGGTCGATGCCCACCGCCGCCTTCCGCACTCGTTGAAACGCCTCCTTCAGCGCCTCCTCGATCTTCAGAAGATCCCGAATGCTCTCGGGCGCCCGCTTGTCGTTGACGTAGAGCCGCCTCGGCGGTCCCGTCCCCCCGCCTTCCACCGCTGCCGGCGAACCGGACGGCCCTCCTGCCACGGCCAACCCCATCAGCAACCCCGCAACACAACCCCCGCCACCACAGCTCGCGAGGCAGGCCTTGAACCAGGCGGCCGGGCTGCGGGATCCAACATGCAGGGCGCGGATGCAGCGGGTAGAACCCATGGAACTGCTCTCGCCCCCGCGTGCCGCACATCCCGCATCCCGCAGCAGGAAACCCATTCGCGGCAACCTTCGGTCCTCGAAAGTTTCAGGAACACTCTCCATTTCAGTAACCGGTTCAGAATACGTGCCAATCCCAGCCCCATCAATGGACAATACAAAAAAAAGACAGCTCAATGACGCCTTGGCAACGGGAAACCCCCTAACCCGAAAACCGTCGTCAGTTGAGCTGTCTTTAAACCCTCAAGGGGGCCGCCATCAGCACAGATCCCCCCGCCGTTGGCAAGCACAAAGCGCCGGGGCGGTGTCTTTTGTGCTCCCCGGCCGCCCGCGTCAGCTCCTCCGCAGGTAGTCCGGCACCTGATCCCGTTGCTTCGACGGCGGCAGCTCCGCGCTCCGGTAACACAGCACCGCACCCACCCCGGCCGCATGCGGGGCCCCAAGCAATCGCGGGCAATCCGTCTCCGGAAGGTGGTATCGCGCCCGGCGGACCGCCAGCAAGCGGCCGATCCATCCCAATCCCACCGCCACTCCCGCCAGAAGGCAGACCGTCAACGCACGCCGCACCGGCATCGCCAGCCCTTCCCGCTGCGCTGCCCGCCTCCCCGCATCCTCGAGCGGCACGGCCTCCCCGGCCAGTGCGAGCACCAGGGTCTCCTCCGCCCCCATGGCTTTCTCGATCCAGTAGAGGCGAATCGAGAACTCCACAAGGAAGCTGTCGAGCTGGTCCGCCGGGTCGCTCTTCGCGAACGCCTCCCCCACCGATGTCTGCAAGGCGCGGATCCGTTCCTCCTCCGAAGCCACCGCGCAAACCTCTTCGCTCAGACGGATTCCCGCCCGCTCCGGCATCCCGAGGTGGTAGTAAACCAGCGCCGTCGGGCCGCCCCCCGCAAACCGCTCCTCGAACACCTTTCCGATCGCCAGCTCCTCCGGCAGCTCCTGCTTCGCGTCAAACAGCATCACGTAAAGATCCACCCTCGACTCGCCGGCATGATACCGAAGGAAGCTCTCCCGATCCCGAAACTCCTGCCGCGACAGCAATTCCTGCGGATCGATCATGTAGCTTCCCGGACGCGCCTCAAGATAACCCTTCACGAATCGCGGCTCGATGAGCGTCGGGAACTCGCTCTCCAGTTCCGGCGGAACGGGGGGACCCATCGGCGGCGGCAGGCCGTTGTCCGGCGCGGCCTCCGGCGCGGCCTCCGGCGGGGCCGCGGTCAGAACCTCCACCCCGCCCTGCTCCCCGCCCGCGCCTTCCGGAGGCATCGCAAAGAATTCCTCCCCCACCACGATCTCGCCCCCCTGCAGCTTCTCGAAGTCCTCCGGCGTCCACTTCGGCAACGGCGGCATTCCCTTCCCGGCGGCGCCGGACGCCATCACGATCACACACCCCAATCTGACCAGAAAACCCTTCACAATTTCGCGCCACGCATCCCGTGACCGGCCCGAATGCGCTCCAGCAATGCGCCGGCTTCCCGGCTCGTTACCGCCGGCGCCGGCCCGAACCCTTCCGGTCTCCGCCGCGCCCGCCGCGCCCGCCGCGCCTCCCTCACCAGAACCCTTTGCAACCGCCTGATCACGGTCTCCATCGCCCGGAGATACTGCTCCTGCAACAAATGGGGGTGCGCCGCCGAAAGAGCCCGAAACGTCGCTTCCTCGTCCAGATACGGCTCCAGCAGATACCCAAAGGTGATCCCCGCCGCCTTCCCGCTCACGTCCACGCTCAACAGGATGCCCGCTTCATTCGAACGCAAAGGCGCCGCGTCTTCAAAAACGCCCCGGTTCAACAGCCAGAACCCGAATTGCCTCAGGCTCGGAATCTCACGAAAGGTCCCGAAATACACCGCGAAGAAAAGCTGCGGAAACCGCCTCTGAAACCCCTCCAACAGCCGCCGCGCCCCTTCCCGCTCTTTCCTCCGCAACACCCCCGCCGCATCCGTCAGACAACTCACCCGAAGCTCCTGCTCGCCGAAGATCTCATCGACTTTCGCAATCGAGAACCCGCAGTGCGGACACTGCATCGCCGAGCGGTGAACCCGCTGCACGCAACGAGGACACTTCATGACCACCGCCCGACCATAACCCATCTCCCCCAATACGTCAAAGGTCCTGACATTCTTGCACTCCTGAATATTTGTTTCGCATCACCAACCCGTGCCCAGTCCGTAGCGTTCCGCGACCTGCGTCAGATCCTCCCGCATCGGCCACTCGTCCGGCCGCTCGCTCGTGGCGTGGCGCCCGCTCGCCCCCTTCAGCGGCATGCAGCCCGTGTTGTCCCCGATCGCCCGAACCTCCTCGACCTCCCGATCCGTCAATCGCAGCGCCGGAAATTCGCCATACGCCCGAATGTGGTCCTCGATCGGAACCGCCGCGGGCCCCGCTTCCTGGATGAAGGTCGGCGCCACGCTCACCACCGGGCGCTGGGAAAGATTCCATACCGCCGCGAAATGCAGCGGACTCAGCCCCCGCTCCGCCATGAGCGGCCGCATCCTTTCGATCCTCTCACAGCCGTGCTCAATCCACCCCGCCGGACGATAGGCGCGGTGGTCACCCGGCCGGAACTCGTGCCCGGGCCGGATCTCCCCGTGAAACAGCCCCCCGTAGTCAACCACCCGCGTCAGGATCCTCACCCCGTGCTTCGCCGCCGCCGGAAGCACGTGCCGCCCCGGCCATGGCTCCAGCGGGTTCAGGATGATCATCGCCCAGTCCACCACCTCTTCAAACTCCTCGAAACACCGGATCAGGTCGAGCGTGAACCCGTTGGCCGGCCCCGGCGCCACCCCCAGCCGCCGCGACAACCCCTCTGCCCTCAACGCCGCCATCCCTTCCCAGACCGCCTCCGACGTGTAGCCCGTCTCGTCCGGGTTGTGCAGGAGCAAAAGGTCAAATTGATCAACCCGGCAGCGCTCCAGCGACTTCTCGCACGCCATGCGCAAGTAGCTCCCGAATTCCCCCGGCGGCCGCAGGGCCGGATCCGTGAACCGCTGATACCCGGCGCTTCCGGCGCGGCGCCCCTTATGGACGTCGTGCCCGATCATCCCCACCAGCGCGTAGCTCTCCCGGGGATAACCCGCCAGCGCCTCCCCCAACGCCGCGTCCGCCTGCCCGGCGCCGTACACGTCGGCCGTCACGAACGTCCGCACCCCGCTTTCATAGGCCAGCCTCAAGGACGCCAGGTACCTCTCCTCGTCCAGCATCTCCCCGAAATGCATGAAGCGCCCCCCGCTCCACGTCCCATAAGCTGTCGTCGTCGGCGCCATAAGCGGATATCTCGAAGAGCAGGACACTATGAAGCCCCGCCCGTCAGTCAAGGTCGCGCGCCCCTCCCACACCCCCAACCCGCCTCCATCCCCGTTGCACCAACACAATCCGTGCCCAGCCGTGGCTCCCGAAGAACGGCTCACCTGATCGACGGCCCCCCACGCCTCCAACTCTCCGCCCCCGCCCATTTCTCTTGCCACACCTTCCCTCTCCCCTCATCCCTTCGCCTCGATGCGCATCCGAACGTTCCAAGGATTGCGGCCCGTCCCCGAACGCGCCGCGCAGGTGGCCTCCCTGCCCTACGACGTCGTCACCACCTCCGAGGCCCGCCGCATCGCGGCCGGAAACCCCCTCAGCTTCCTGCATGTCGTCCGCGCCGAGATCGACCTGCCCGAAGGCGCCGGCCCCTACGCCCCCGAAGTCTACGACACCGCCCGCCGCAACCTCCGGCGCCTCGAAACCGAGGGCGCCCTCGTCCGCGAAGAATACCCGTGCATGTACGTCTACCAGCTGCAAATGGACCGGCACGTCCAGCGGGGACTCGTCTGCCTCTGCCACATCGAGGACTACGAAAACAACCTCATCCGAAAACACGAAAAGACCCGCCAGGATAAGGAGGACGACCGCACCACCCTCAACCGAACCCTCAAGGCCCACCCCGGACCCGTCTTCCTCACCTACCCGGACCAACCCGCCGTCG
>CAYPUM010000138.1:0-8465 GCA_964413545.1 uncultured Roseibacillus sp.
GGCCGAGGGCCCGGTGCACAAGGCGGCGCACCCGCTGGCGGCGGAGATCAACGCATTCCTCGACCGGCAGGCGCAGGCGGAAGGTTTTTCGCCCACCGGGCTCGGCCGCGACGACTACCTCGAAGTCATCGCCGGCCAGGTCAAGGCGATGCGGAAGTACCAGGATGCCGACGGCCGGATCATCGATCCGGTCACCCGGAAGGAAATGTATTACGCCACTCCCTGTTATGCGCACAGCGTGGCGGCGCTCGCGGCGGCGGAGCATGAAACCGGTGGCGCGCTGCTCGAAAGCGGGATGCAGGCGCTGGACATTTCCATCCGGGCCCTGGCCGACAACGCCGCTGCCGGCAACCACGGCGATTTTTATACGTGGCCGGTCATGTTTGCCTACGAGATGTTCGAACCGTTCGCCACCAAGGAACGGCAGGAAAGCTGGCGCCGGCAGCTCGCCGCCATCGACATCAGCAAGGCCTACAGGGCGTACCGGAAGCCCTATCAGGCCCACGAGCACAAGAAGTTCTACGCCGAGTACGGCAAGTCATGGGCGCGCAACTGGAACCTCCTGAACTCGGCCGGCGAGTTCCTGCGTGCCCGCCACGGATTCACCGGCCTTGCCTACACCGACTTCTGCCTGGCGATGCAGCTCCCCCACTTCACCCGGTTCGGGATGTATGACGAACGCGGCAGCCCGCTCGCCTATGACCTGTTCTCGCGCCACTACGCCGCCGGGATGCTGCACCGCGGCTACCGGTCGTTCAACCACACGACCTGCCGCGACCTGCTGGCCTGCTCGATGCTGGCGCAGGCGTGGCAGTTCGCCGATGAGAGCGTGGCCGAAAAGCCCGGCCCGGCCGATGTCGGCGGCTTCGTCGTCGTGCTGCCGGCGTTCCACAAAGTCTTTGCCAACGCTGCGGGCAACTACGTCGAATACGACACCCGCGGCGACCACAAGTACAACCCGACCGGCCTGCTCCGGGTGCATCTCAAGGACGGCCACCCCCAGCTCGGACCATCCGACGGCTGCGCGCCGTACCTCAGCGGCAAGGACGCGCTGCTCGCGGCCGGTCCGGTCTGGAACGACAAGGCCGGCAACCGACGCCGGCTGGCGGCCAGCGGCGAAACGCCGGAGGTCGAGATCCTCGGGCAATCCCCCGACCGCGCCGCTTTCCGCGTCAGCTACCCGTGGGTCGTCCAGACGATCACCGTGGACCGCAGCGGGGTGACCGTCGAGGACGTCGTCACCGCGGACGACGCCGGCGCGGTGCGGGTCACCTTCCCGATGCTGGTGTTCGACGGCGAGAACGAATCGGAGGTGGATATGGAGGGCAGCGCCGTCATCTTGTCCCTCACCGGCCGGGGCGTGATGTTCCGCGTGACCGAGCCGGCCGGAGTCGAACTGCAACGCACCGGCAGGCAACTCAAGCATCGCAACGGGATGGTCGAGGCGGCGGTGGGCGAGATCCCCGGAAAACGCATGGTCTATCAAATCACGGCAAAAAGGTGAGTCGCTCGATGCAGCTACGGCGTTCCCTTCTCCGGTCATTGCTCGTTGCGCTGCTCGTGCCGGCCGGTTGCCGCCGGACGGATGAGCCGCCGAAGGTGGTGATGAAGGTGGCGCAGGTGCTGCCCGAGTCCCACCCGACGACGATGGCGATGGCGTTCTTCAAGCGGCGCGCCGAGGAGCTGGCCGGGCCGGGGCTCGAAGTGCGCCTCTATCCGAGCGGCCAGATCGGCGCGACCAACAACGCGATCGAACTCTGCCGGCTGGGCAACGTCGAGGCCGCGGTGGTCTCGACCGCGCCGCTCTCGTCCTACGTGCCGGAGATCACGGCGCTGACGATGCCGTTCGTGTTCCGCGACGGCGCGCACCAGGCGGCGGTGTTCGACGGGCCGGCCGCCGGGTTGATCGACGAGGTGCTGGCGCGCCGCGGACTGGCCGCCGGGACCTTCTTCGACGCGGGCACCCGCAACATCATGACCAAGCGCGGCCCGGTCCGCAGCCGCGACGACCTCGCCGGCCTCAAGATCCGGGTGATGAACTCCGCCCCGCTCCAACAGGCGGTCGAGCGCCTCGGCGCCGCCGCCATCCCGATGAACCAGGCCGAGGTCTACGGCGCGCTCCAGACCGGCATGATCGACGGCTGGGAGAACAACCCGGCGACCTGCCTGGCGTTTTCGATGCACGAAACCGGCTGCATCCATTTCTCGTGGACCCGCCATGTCGCCATCCCCGACGTCCTGCTGCTCAGCAGGCGCTGGATCGAGGGGCTCGACCCGGCGATGCGCGACGCCATCCTCCGGGCGGCAGCGGAAACCGGTGACCACCAGCGCCGGCTGTGGCAGGAAAAGGAGACCGAGGCGATCGCCACCCTGAAGGAAAACGGCATGCAGTTCCACGAGGTCGACAGCACCGCGTTCCGCTCGGCGTTCGACGGCTTCTATCAACCCTATCGCGACCGCTACGGTCCGGAGTTCTCGGAGCTTCTCGACCTGATCCTGTCCCAATGACCCGCAAACTCCGCGACCATTTCGAGGAAATCGCCGGCGGCGCGCTGCTGGTGGTGCTCTGCGCGGTCGCCACGCTGCAGGTGGTTGGCCGCTATCTGTTCGCCAACCCGCTCGCCTGGACCGAGGAGTTCGCGACCATCGTGTTCGCCTGGCTGGTGTTCCTCGGCGCCTCGCTGGCGCTCAAGAAGCGCGACCACTTCGTCATCGAGGTGGTGGTCGACCTGCTGCCGCGCGCGCCGCGGCGGCTGGTCCGGCGGCTGGCGGCGGCGCTGGTGTTGCTGGTGGCGCTCGGCCTGGTGGTGTTCGGCGTGCGGTTGTGCCTGTTCAATGCGCATGTCCGGACGCCGGTGCTCGAGATCTCGCGGGCGTGGATCTACGCCGCGGTGCCGGCCGGCGGGCTGCTGATGGCCTTGCGCTGCCTGCCGCAACTGCGCGAACCCGAGCCCGCCCCACATGATCGCGGGGAGGAGCCCGCCCAACCCGATCCCGGGGAGCAGCCCGCCCGGCCCGGTCCCGAGGAGCCGCCGCCGGCATGAGCCCCGCCGTCCAGATCCTGCTGCTGGTTTTCGCGCTGCTGCTGGTGCTCGGCGTGCCGATCTCGATGGCGCTGATCCTGGCCGCCGCCGCGGCGATGCTGGCGGCCACCCCGGTCGCCTACGATCTCACCCAGATCCCGCTGCAACTCGCGGAAACCACCGGCAGCTTCCCGCTGCTGGCAATCCCGTTCTTCGTGCTCGCAGGGAACATCATGAGCCGCGGCGGGATGTCCGAGCGGCTGATCGACCTCGCCCGCTCGATGGTCGGCCGGGTGCCCGGCGGCATCGCGATGGTCAGCGTGCTGGCGTCGATGTTCTTCGCCGCAGTCTCCGGTTCGAGCGCGGCGACCACCGCCGCCATCGGGCTGGTGCTGATCCCGGCGATGCGGCAGAGCGGGTTCTCGATCGGCGCGGCGACCGGCCTGCAGGCGACCGCCGGCTCGATCGGCGTGGTCATTCCGCCGAGCGTCCCGTTCGTGCTGCTGGGCGTGGTCGGCGGGCTGTCGATCGGCAAGCTGTTCATCGGCGGCATTGTTCCCGGCGTCCTGATGGCGCTGACCCTGATGCTGACGGCGTGGCTGCACGCGGCCGTGCAGAAACACCCGCCGTCTTCGGCGACGCCGAGTTTGCGGCAGTTCCTCCGCGCCCTCGTCCGCGCGGTGCTGCCGCTGCTCACGGTGGTGTTCGTCCTCGGCGGGATCCTCGGCGGCTACGTCACTCCCACCGAGGCCGCAGTGGTGGCGGTGCTGTGGGCGCTGGTCGTCAGCGGGCCGGTCTATCGAAAACTCAGCCTGCGCGCATTCGGCACGGCATTGACCGACACCGTGAAGGTGACCGCCATCGTGGTGTTGTGCATCGGCGCGACCACGCCCTTCGCCTGGCTGCTCACCGTCGAGAACGTCCCGCAGGATTTCGCCTCCGCCCTGCTCGGCCTGACCGACAACCCGGTGCTGATCAAGCTGCTGATGCTCGCCATCCTCCTGGCCATCGGGACCGTCATCGATCTCACCCCCGCCATGATCCTGCTGTGGCCGATCCTGATGCCCGTCGCCGCCGGCCTCGGCATGGAACCGATCCACTTCGGCGTGGTGCTGGTGCTCGCGCTGGCGATCGGCCAGAGCACCCCGCCGGTGGGCGTCTCGCTGTTCGTCGCGTGCAGCGTCGCGCGGGCGCGCATGGGCCAGGTGGCGCTGCCGATCGTCCCGTTCCTGCTCGCGCTGCTCGCCGCCCTGTTGATCGTCACCTTCTGGCCCGGCTCGGTGTTGTGGTTGCCCGAGTGGCTCGGATCATGAATCATCTTCCCAATTCCACCTGTTCCACCATGTCCAATCCATTCGACCTCACCGACCAATGCGCCGTGATCACCGGCGGCGGCACCGGCCTCGGCTTCGGCATCGCCCGCTGCCTCGCCGCCTGCGGCGCCCGCGTCGTGCTCGCCGGCCGCCGCGAGCCCAAGCTGGCCGAGGCGGCCGAGGCGATCGGCGCGCTCGCTTGCCACGTCCGCCACGACGTCACCGAGCACGACCGGGCCGCCGAGCTGATCGACGCCGCTACCCGGGCCTCCGGGTGTCCGCCCGACATCCTGGTCAACAACGCCGGCGTCCACCTCAAGAAGCCGGCGGTCGACACCACGCCCGACGAGTTCCGCGGCGTGCTGGACACCCATGTCCTCGGCGCCCATGCGCTGACCCGCGCGGCATTGCCCGGGATGCTCGAGCGTGGCCGCGGACATGTCCTGTTCATCGCCTCGATGGCGGCCTTGTTCGGGTTGCCCCAGGTGGTCGCCTACTCGGCCGCGAAGAGCGCCTATGTCGGGATGGTCCGCAGCCTCGCCAGCGAGGTCTCCGGCCGCGGCGTGCGGGTGAATGCCATCGCGCCGGGATGGATCGATTCCGAGATGATGCGGCGGGCGCTGGCGGACGACCCCGCCCGGCGCGAGCGCATCCTCGGCCGCACCCCGATGGGCGGCTTCGGCCAGCCCGACGACATCGGTTGGGCCGCCGCATTCCTCTCGTCGCCGGCCGCGAGGTTCATCACCGGTGTCATCCTGCCGGTCGACGGCGGGGCCAGCATCGGATTCTGAACCATCTCCATGAAACTCGGCTTCGGATTCCATCTCCATGAAACTCGGCTTCGGATTCTATCGCCACATGCTCGACCGCGGGAGCTATGACTTCGCGGTCCAGTGCGGCGCCACCCATGCGGTGGTTCACCTGGTGGACTATCACTTCGGCGCGAACAGTTCGGGGAGCGACAACCAGCCGGTCGGCAACTTGGAACTCGGCTGGGGGTTCGCCGGAGGCACACCGGATGAAGCCTGGAGCGCCGATGCCCTGCGGGCGCTCAGGGCGGATCTCAACCAAGCCGGCCTGGAACTCGAGGCGATCGAGAATTTCGACCCCGCCCATTGGCACGACATCCTCCTCGACGGCCCTCGCAAGAAGGAACAGATGGAGCGGCTCAAGCAGATCATTCGCAACGTCGGTGCTGCCGGCATCCCGGTCCTCGGATACAACTTCAGCCTGGCAGGCGTCAGCGGCCGCCACGTCTCGCGCGAGGCCCGCGGCGGCGCCGAAACCGTCGGCATGCGCGGGATCGACGAGGTGAACACCAAGCCGGTTCCCATGGGCATGGTCTGGAACATGGTCCACGACCGCGACGCCCCGGCCGGCACGCTGCCGGCGGTCGACCATGAGACGCTCTGGAGCCGGCTGGCGTGGTTCCTCCGCGAACTCGTGCCGGTGGCCGAGGAGGCGGGCGTCCGGCTGGCGGCGCACCCGGACGACCCGCCGCTGCCGGTGGTCCGCGGCCAGCCGCGGCTCGTCTATCAGCCGGACATGTACCAGCGCCTGCTGGACATCGTGCCGAGCCGCCACAACGCACTCGAATTCTGCCTCGGCACGCTGTCCGAGATGACGGAGGGCGACATCTACGAAGTCTGCGAGCGCTACGTCGGCCAGCGCCGCGTGGCGTACATCCATTTCCGCAACGTGCGCGGCAAGGTCCCGCACTACACCGAGACCTTCCTTGACGAGGGCCAGATCGACATGCGCCGGATCATGCGGATTCTCAGGGAACAGGAATTCGACGGCGTGCTGATCCCGGACCACACGCCGCAGATGAGCTGCCCGGCTCCCTGGCACGCGGGCATGGCCTTTGCCGTGGGCTACATGAAGGCGCTTCTCAACGAACCACACATTCGATGAAACCGACGACGCAAGACCCGTCCCTGCTGGACGCCCTCCGCGACGAACTCTTCACCTGCGTGGTGGGCGACGTGATGGATGCCATGGGACGCCGGCACCAGTTCCTGCCCCGCCATATCCGCCCGGTCTCCGAGGACATGCGGGTGATCGGCCGCGCCAAGACCGCTCTCGAAGCCGACTGCTGCGGCCGCCGGGTGCAGCACGACGACCGCGACCATGCGTTCGGGCTGATGTTCGACGCCCTCGACAGCATGCGGCGCGGCGAGGTCTATGTCTGCACCGGCGCCTCGCCGGATTACGCCTGCTGGGGCGAACTGATGAGCACCGCGGCGATGCACCGCGGTGCGGCCGGGGCCGTGGTCGAGGGCTGCTCGCGCGACACCCTCGGCATCCGCCGGCTCGGCTTCCCGACGTTCTCGCTGGGCTTCTACGGCCAGGACCAGGGAGTGCGCGGGCGGGTGATCGACTACGACTGCCCGATCGAGTTCAGCAACAAGGTGCGCGTCGAGCCGGGCGACCTGGTGTTCGGCGACATCGACGGGGTGGTGGTGATCCCCCGGTCGATCGAGACCGAGGTGATCGAGGCCGCGCTGGAAAAAGTGCGCGGCGAGAACATGGTGCGCAAGTTCATCGAGGAAGGAATGCCCACCCGCAAGGTCTGGGACGAATTCGGGATCATGTGATCCTTCTCCCTGATCCTTCCACCTGATCCCGGGACGATCAATTGAATTGATCAAGCCGCGGATCATTCGACCAACCGGAAGGCGATCCAATTGATACGCGTCAGGGCGGAGCCGTGGGGTGCGTTGTTCGAGGCGAGGGTGAGCAGGCCGTCGCGCACGGCCACGCGCTTCTTCAGCTCCTTGAACTCACCGCCATCGAGGTCCACGCCTTCGCACAGGGTGGTGTCCTCGACGAAGATCGTCTGGTTCCTGCACGGGTCCTCGGCGTCTCCGACCAGCACCACCAGCTCGTACTCCCCGTTGACGACCGCGGCCTCCCACCCCGTGTCCTTGCTGAGGTGCACGAGTGTGTCGCGCAGCGCGTCGGGGTCCTTGCCGCGGCGGCGTGCCGCCTCCCGGTTGTCGCGGCTCCAGCCGTAGGCGATGCCGCCGCCGCGGTCGCCGATGAACGCGCATGCCGCGCAGGGCCTGCAGCGGTTCACGGCAGGCACGCCGGCAAGTCCGCGGCGGACATCACGACGAGGCGGCGCCCGTCCTCCCGTATTCCTCGCGAATGCCCCCGGAAACTCGAGCTGGCAACCCGCGAAGGGGCCGGTATGATGACGTCCTGATGACGGATCGTTCCCATTGGGTGGTGCGCAAGTGCGGATCCTTCGAGGAGATGGAATTCCGCCACGTCGAAGATTGGCAGAAAGTGTCCGGCAGCGAGCGGGCGAACGCAGCTTGGGAGATGGTCGTCGAGGCCTGGAAACTGAAGAAACGAGATCCGGATGAACTCCGATTTCAAAGAACTGCTAAGTGCCTTGGACGAGCAGCGGGTTGAATACCTGATCGCAGGCGGCTACGCGGTCATCTTCCACACCGAGCCGAGGTTCACCAAGGATCTTGATATTTGGGTGAAGCCCGATCCGAAGAACGCCTCCCGGTTGATGGCCGCCTTCCGGCAGTTTGGCCTGCCACTCATCGATATTGAAGAGGCGGATTTCGCGGTGGGAGGAACTCAATACATGCTCGGAGTTCCGCCGGTGGCCCTCGATTTCCTGACCTCGATCGGGGAACTCGACTTTGCGGCATGCTGGGATCGCCGTGTTCGCGATGACATTGATGGCATTCCGGTTGCCTACCTCGGACGGGACGATCTCATCAAGTCCAAGGAGATCACAGATCGCGATCAGGATCGCGCCGATCTCCGGAAGTTGCAGGGACCCGGCTCGGGAAGATGACCACGGAACGGGGTGGCGATGATCGTTCTCCTAATGAGGCGGGGCCTCGGCGCTCCGGAACCACCTTCGGCTCCCAAACTACCCTCCTGCATCTCGCCTGGTCCGAGGCCCCGCCTCATTGGCCGCAGCCCACCAGGAGGCGTGATCAGGCTGCCGTGATCAAGTATTGGGAGAGCATCATAATCGTGCTACTTCTTCAGCTCCTTGAACTCACCGCCATCGAGGTCCACGCCTTCGCACAGGGTGGCGTCTTCCGCCTTCCCATACGGCTCATACAACTTCGTCAACTTCTCGGACGACGCGATCCTC
>CAYPUM010000139.1:0-8461 GCA_964413545.1 uncultured Roseibacillus sp.
CCGTGCCGGTCTCAGCGGCCCGGATGGCGATTTCCCCTATCCCGGGATCGTCCGGGGCGAGAAACCCGCGTCCGTTGCGCGTGATCTGAATGCGGCCTGCGACGAGGTCGGCATCGAAGGGCAGGACATAGCGACGGCCCTTGATGCGAGTGATCTGTCCGGATCGTTCCAGGGTGCGCAGGACGGCATTGAACTCCCTGCGTTGCGCCTGTTGAAGGCGGAGGGCCTTCAGCAGGCCCGCTGCATCAGCCGGAACGTAGTCCCTGCGGTGGAGGTGGTCGAGTATGCGTTGTTCCATGGAATTACAGGCGGGGTTGCTTCACCCGGACCGGGGAATGATGCCCGGATTCGCGGCAAGGCGACGGGTGGAAAGCAGGTGGGAGTGCGAGATCCGCAGGGCGGAGAGGGGTGGGAAACGACCCATTGCGGGCGGACGGATCAGGAGCAATGATAAATGAGATGAGCCAGGAAATGATCCGCAGCGGTTGGAGTTTGTTACTCTCGGACGGGTCGCTTGGCAAGCCGGAGCATTGCATTTCCTCACTGGCGCTACTCTGCCATGGGGGTGCCGGAGGGGGCGTAGAGTTCGGTTTGGTTGGCGGAGTGTTCGAGGAGGTCGGCGGCGAGGGAGACGGCGCCGGGCTCGAAGAGGGTGATGAGAGCGGATCCGCCGAACTCGAAGTAACCTTTCTCGCTGCCTTTGCGGGCCGGTTGGCCGGGCTGGTGGGTTTGCCGGACCGAGCCGACGTTGGTGGCGCCGATTTCGACCATGAGAACGGTTCCGAAGCGCTCGGTGCGCAGCTTGGTGAGGAAGCGTTTGTTCTGCCAGAGGTAGGCGAGATTCCGGCGCAGGGCGTACGGGGAGACCGAGAAGAGGAATCCGTTGAGGAAGACGGGATCGGAGGGAACCCCGTCGGCGGGAAAATGGAAGCGGTGGCAGTCGGCGGGGGAGAGGCGGGAAAGCACGAGGGGGCCGCGGGCGTGGCGGCGGGCGAGTTCGGGCGAGCCCAACAACGCCTCGAGGTCGAAATGCTGGCCCTTGACGAAGGCGGCATCGACCCGTGCGGCCTCGGGGAATCCGAGGTGGCGCCCGTCGCAGGGAAAAACCGCAACATGGGGGCGCGGATCGACGGGCCGGGCCTCGGGCTTCAGACGGCGGATGAAGAAATCGTTGAAAGTCGCGAAGGAGGGCGGAGGGTCGGCGAACTCGCCGCAGTCGAGTCCGAACTTCGCGATAAACGGGGCGATGCGCCGGCGGCTGGCGGGCTGCTTCATGCGGCGGCCGTACCAGCGTGAGAAGAAGGCGCGTTTAGCCACGGCGTGCAGGACGGGACGGGCCGGCAGGGGGCCGTAGAGGAGGCGAAGCCAAAAGTCTCCGTAGACGCGCTCGGTTTCGAGCGAACCGGTCCGGCGGTTGAAGAAACGGATGGGCGTCACGCGGAGAAGGTGGCCGATTCTTGATGTTTCGACAATGCTTGGAATTCCCCTTGCGGGGTTGCGGATCAGGGTTTATCGGCTGTTGATGAGACGTTTCGCGGTGATCTGTCTGTCGTTGGCGCTTCTGGCGGGCTGCGAGCCGGAGGACCGCGAGGTGACGGTGACGGAGCGAAGGGCCCTCACCTTGTGGGACCGGAGTTATCCGCTGGATCTGAGAGACCGGGCGCCGCTGTCGTGGCGGCGGATTCCGGCCACCATGATGCGGATCCACAACTTCCGGTTCGGGGAAGACGGCGCGGGAGAGGTCTATGTGAGCGTGACGTCCGAGACCGACCCGCTGAGCAACGTGAACCGGTGGCGGCGGCAGTTCGGCAAGGAACCGGTGACGATCGATGAAGTGGCGACGGAAGAGGTTCTCGGGACGACGGCCTGGGTTGTCGAACTGACCGGGGACTACACCCCCGGGATGGGACGCGCCCCGCGGGAAGGCATGGCGATGAGGGGGGCGGTGGCGGTTTTGCCGGGACGAACCGTTACCGTCAAGATGGTCGGACCGGCGGAGCTGACGGCCGGCCGCGGAGAGGAATTCCTCGATTACTGCAAGAACCTCGAGTTCCATGACGTTGCGAGTCTTTCCCGGACGGAGTCTTCATGAAGGAAGCGCGAAAGCCATCATTCCCTGGAGCGGCGGGGCGGCGGATCTTCCGCGTCCTTGCCGGATACGAGCTTGCGGTGATCCTGCTCGTGGTCCTGATGGCGGCGACCTTCTTCGGGACACTGGAACAGAAGGAGACGGGGCTGTATCTGACCCAGAAAAAGTATTTCGACATGTCGGCGATCTGGCTGCAGCCGCGGCTGCAGGGGAAGGCGGTTCCGATCATTCTGCCGGGGGTATTCTGGACGGGGGCGCTGCTCTTCGTGAACCTCACGCTGGGAGGGATCGTCCGGGCTCGCAAGGGGTGGAACACGCTGGGGGTTCTGATTGCGCATGCCGGGATTCTCTTTCTGCTGGCGGCGGGATTCGTGGCGCATTTGGAGGCGAGGGAGGGCTCGATGATCGTTTACGAGGGGGAGCGTTCCGATTATGCCAAGAGCTACCACGAACCCAGCATCGAGATCAGCGGGATTGGTCCGGCCGGCGGGCGGAAGGCGCCGTTCGTGGTTCCGGCGGAGGCGTTCGAGGGGTTGAAGCCGGAGGCGACCCTGACGGCGCGCCTGCCGGATCTGCCGTTCGACCTTGTGGTGCGGGGATTCCAGCGCAACGCGGAATTGGTGGAGGCCGGCCGCGCCTCGATCGCCGGGGCGCACGAACCGGTGGTGGACGGTTTTTTCCTTCGGCAGCGGCCCCGCGAGACCACCGAGGAGATGAACCGTGCCGGGTGCTACGCGACGGTGGTCGACAAGGAGGGGAACGAACTGCGGCGGCTGGTGCTGCACCAGTCCCCGGAGCTGTTTCCAACGCCGGTGTCGGTGACGGTGGACGGGGTGCGTTACGAGCTCTCGCTGGTACGTGAGATCTGGCCGATGCCGTTCGAGATCGAACTGCACCGGTCGGTGGGCGAGTATTATCCCGGGACGCGGAAGCCCCGCTGGTTCCAGAGCGACATCACGCGCGTCCTCGACGGGGACCGCAAGGATTACTCGATCGTGATGAACAAGCCGATGCGGACCGAGGGCATCACGCTGTACCAGGCGAAGTGGGACCGGCCGCAGGGGCGCGCCTTCAGCGGATTCGCGATCGTGCAGAACCCGTCCGACCAGTGGCCGAAATACGCGCTTTATGTGGTGACGGCGGGGTTGTTGGTCCATTTTCTGATCAGGCTGGGGGTGTTTCTCGGGGCTCGGGAGGGGGCTTCTTCGGATTCGACGAATCAAGGCGATGTCGCGGAGCAATCGGCATAAGTTGGCGCGGTGGACGGGTTTCGTCCTTGCGTTGGGAGTTTCGGCCGTGATCGGTCTGCTGGCGGTGCGTGGCGGGGTTCGGAAGGAGCCGCCGCATGAGGTCGCGGGTTATGAACCATGGGACGCGGCCACGGTGGAAGTGGCGCGGGAGATTCCGGTGCAGAGCGGAGGGCGGGTGAAGCCGTTCATGACGCGGGCGGGGTTCCTGATGCTGCAACTGCACGGGGGGCGCACCATGACGATCCGGAGCGGGGGCGGGAAGATCCGGATCGGACCGGCGGAGTGGTTGCTGGACGCGCTGTTCCGGCCGGAGCTGGCGAAACAACTGCCGACGTTCCGCATCGACAATTCGGACCTGCTCGAATTCGTGGGGATCGAGGCGAAGGACCGGCGCGACCGGTATTCCTACCACGAACTGGAACCTGGCTTCGAGCGCCTCGACGGATGGTTCAAGGACCTCCAGAGCCGGGCGCAGGAAGAGCCCGGCTTCGAGATGGACCGCGAGGAGAAGGACCTCAGCGCCCTGCGGGAAAACCTCCAGACGTTCCAGGGAATGCTGGGCTCGCTCGAATTCGCGCGGGAAGGCATCATGGAAGACGGCGGGGGGGACGAGGCGGCCGGCGAACTCAACCGCATGAGCTATTGGCTGAAGGTGATGCCGGGGGTGCGGGAGCGGCTGCGGCTCGATGCCGCCGACCCGGAGGCCGAGGTGCCGGAGGGAATCTACTACGCCATCACGAGGATCGACCATCTTCTGCTGAAGGCCTACCATGGGATCGAGTGGTTGCCGCCGTACCAGCCCGGGAACGAGGAGTGGATGTCGTTCGGGCGGCGGGCCAGCGCGATGGTGGGCGGCCAGCTTCCGCCGGACTGGGAACGGCTCGCGGCGGATGCCGCCCGGCTGGAGGCGCTGGTGGCAGCGCACGAGGAGGGACCGGAGGCTTTTCGCGAGCGGCTGGCGGGGTGGCAGGCCGATCTTGCGGCCCGGGCCGCGGAACGGGGCGAAGGCGGCAAGTTGGCCTCGGAGGTGATCTACTACAATCGTGGTTATTTCATGCAGGCTCTGGTGATTCTGCTGGCGGGGTTCGTGGTGGCGGCCTTGGGGTGGTTGTCGCCGCGCTCGCGGTGGGGGCGCGTCATGGGATGGGGGGCGTGGATCGCGGCGCTGGCGGGGATGGCGCTGGTGGCGGCGGGGATCGTGCACCGCAGTTACCTGATGGGGCGCCCGCCGGTGGGCAACCTCTACGACACGATTCCCTTCATCACGGGGGGCGGGATGTTGACCCTCCTTGTGGTGGAGTGGATGACGCGCCGCCGCATCGCGCTTGGGGTGGCGATGGCGGTGGGGATTCTGGGTTTGTTCCTGACGCGGGCCTACGAGACGGGGGACGCCAAGGACCACATGGATCCCCTTGTGGCGGTGCTGAGGTCGAATTTCTGGCTTGCGACGCACGTCATCACGATCACGCTGGGTTACTCGGGGGGGCTCATTGCGGCGGCGATGTCGCACGTCTACATCTACGGGCGCCTGTTTGGGTTGGACCGTGGGGATCCCGGGTTCCGGCGCAATCTGACGCGCATCGTCTACGGGCTGATCTGTTTCACGCTTCTGTTCTCGCTGGTCGGCACGGTGTTGGGCGGGATCTGGGCGAATGACTCATGGGGGCGGTTCTGGGGGTGGGACCCGAAGGAGAACGGGGCACTCCTGATCGTCCTGTGGAACCTTGTGATCCTGCACGGCCGCCTGGGCGGGTTTTTGAAGGAGTGGGGGATCCACCTGGCCTCGGTATTCGGCGCCATCGTGGTGGCCTTCTCGTGGTGGGGAGTGAACATGCTCGGCACGGGTCTCCACTCCTACGGGTTCATCAAGGGGGGGGGGATCATCAACTGGTTCTACGCCTTCGAGGGGCTCGTCATTCTCTTCGGAGGCGGATACGCCCTCTGGGAGAAGCTGCGGAAGCCGGCCGCGGGCAAGGAAGAATCCGCCGCGGCGGAGATGAGCGAGCGGACCGCGGACTGAGAGGGCGCGTCCTTGTGACGTTGTTCGAGGGTGGCGGCGCATTCGAGGTGTTTGGTGTGCGGGAAGAGGTCGAAGGGCTGCACGTCGAGGAGTTGGTATTGGCGGTTATGGAACTCCCTGAGGTCGCGGATCTGGGTGGCGGGGTTGCAGGAGACGTAGACGATGCGGCGGGGCCGGAAGGCGAAGAGCTGATCGAGGAATCCGGGGCCGCAGCCCTTGCGCGGGGGGTCGATGACGAGGGCGGTCTCGCCGGGCGGGAAGGAGATCGTGTCGAAGATGTGCTCGGCGGAGGCGGTGTGGATCGAGACGTTGGGGATGTTGTTGGAGCGCGCGTTGCGGCGGGCCCAGTCGGCGGAGGATTCCGAGACCTCGACGCCCGCGACTTCCTCGAACCGGGAGGCGAGGGAGAGCGCGAAGAGGCCCGACCCGCAGTAGGCATCGACCATGAAGCGGCAATCGACGGCGGCCTGCCGGGCGACGTGCTCGACGAACTTGGGAAGGATGAAAGGGTTGTTTTGGAAGAAGTCGCCTGCAAGGAACTGGAAGGCGAGGTTGCCCACCCGCTCTTCGACGACTTCGCGGGGGTTGGTGTGCACGCTGCCGGCGGCGGCCCGCAGGAGGAGGGTGGCGCCCTTCCTGAACTTCGAGGCCGATCGGCGCACGCGTTCGCGCTCGGCGGGAAGGGCGGCATTGAGTTCGTCCATGGCGATCGGGCAGGCGGGCACGTCGACGAGACGGTTGCGGCCGTCCGCCGCGAGGAATCCGATCGGGAGGGGTTGACCGGAGCGCGGTTTCCGGAAGTGGGGTGTGATCTTCGAGCGGTAGTTCCATGTGCGGGGTGAGGGGACGGGGTCGTTGACGGGGAACCGGACCCCGGCCATGTGTTCGAGCAACTCGGCGACCTGGCGCTGCTTCCACGCCAACTGCCGGTCGTATGCGAGGTGCTGGTACTGACAGCCGCCGCAGGTTCCGAAAAGCGGACAGCGGGGATCGACGCGGTGGGGGCTGGGGTCGAGCACCTCGACGAGGTCGGCATGGGAACAGTTGGCTTCGTTCTTCCAGACGCGGGCCCGCACCCGTTCCCCGGGCAGGGCGAATGGCACGAACACCACCCAGTCTCCTCCGTGGCGCCCGACCCCGGCCCCCTGGTTGCTCAGGGAGTCGATGCGAAGCTCGATGACCTCGTGGTATGGGAACGGTTCAGGGCGGAAGTTGCGGGGAGGCATGGGAGTAGCGAACGGAGAATGACGAATGGCGAAGGGGGCGCGTTTCTGGTCGTTGGGTATATCGTCATTCGTCATTTTCTCTTTGTGTTGCGTCCGGGGAGGGGAGGGCCTAGAGTGGAGGAATGGCGAGACTTCTTCTTGTCACTCCGCTGCTTGTCCTTGGCCTTGCCGCGCCGGTGCGGGGGGAGGTCGTCGAGGAAGAGACCTGGTATAATGCCGAGGGGGAAGTGGTGAAGAAGGTGAAGCGGACTTTTACCGGCCGGGAGGCGCGGGAACAGGCCGATTGGGAGCCGGCGTGGGTCGAGCGGGAGCGGAGGCGGGATCGGAAGCTTGCGGGTGGCCGGAGATTCGATTCGGATTACGGGGGATGGCGGAGTTACGTCGGGCCGGTGTTTGTGAGCGGGGGGTTCGGGCGGCACTTGTGCTTTTGGCCGGTCCGTCACCGGGTCTGTTATCCGCGGGCGGTTGCCCGTCGAGCCTATCGGGGCGGGTGCCGGTGGGCGGTGCGGGTGAGGACTCCCGGGTTGACTATTCGTTATTGTCGTTAGGAGGGTTTCCGGGCGAGGCGCCCGGGGGGCGGATTGAGACGGTGGTGTCGGTGTCTCCGGGGGAGGTTCGCCCCGGGGCGGGCGAGGGGGAGGCTTGCTCGCTGTAGAGTTGGCGGGTGACGTCCGGAGTGCGGAGGGCGTCCCACGGTCCGGGGGCGGTCTCCGGCGCGGCATCCGCCGGGGCGGCGCGTTCGGTATCGATCACGATGGCCCGGCCTGGCGGTTCGTCAAATTCCACGGACCGGTTCCGGGAGCAGGCTGGGAAGGCAACCGCCCCCGCGGCGAGGATGGCGACGGTTCTGGAGTTCATCTGGCGGGAGGGAGCGCCATGCTGCCCCGGATCACCCGGGCATGGCAATCCGGAATGCGGGGACTACTTGGACGTGAGGCCCCGCAACCAGTTCGAGACGGTATCGAGGGCCTGTTCGCGCTGGTGGTCGTAGAAGAGCAGGTGGTGGCTTTCGGGAAGGTATGCGCGTTGCACGCCAGAGGCGGAGTGAAAGCGGCTTGCGAAGGAGGCCACGTCCGCGGGATGGGAGAAAAGATCCCGGCCGCCATGAAGGATCAGCACGGGGGTCCTGATCCGCTCCGCCTGTCCGGGCATCCCTTCGACCAGTTCGACGAGGGTGCGGTAGAATCTCAGGGTGAATTCCGAAATGTGGTAGGGATTCTTGAGGACTTGTTCCTCGTGGATTGTGTCGCGGGTGAGCTGGACTTGATCGACGCCGGTGAGCGCTTCGAGGGAGGTCCGGGAGCCGGGGGCGATCGCGGCGGCGATCCGCAGGAAGTCGAACATCGAGGGTGGGAGCCCGCGGAGACGCACCACGGGAGATGAAAGGATGAGGGCTTCGGCCGGAGGGTCACCGGGTGAGACGGCGGCCATGGCGTGCAGGGCGATCAGCGCGCCCATGCTCTCGCCGAACCAGACGAGGCGGGCGTCGGGATGGCGCCTTCGCACGAGATGACTGAAGGTCCGGGCGTCGTGGAACCAGTGGCCGGGGTCGCGGATGTCGCCCCGGCGGGACACGATCGGATCGTAGCCCTGCCCGCGAAGGTCGGGAGCATAGACGGCGGTGGCGGGCCGCCGGCTCCGGAGATCACGGCCGAGGTTATCGAGGTCCGAGGAGGCCCCCGCAATGCCGTGAAACCCGATCACCACCAAGCGCGGCTCGGCGGCGGGCAGCCACTTGCGATACGGGAACACCGAGCCGTCGAAGGAGGTGTAGGCGTTCGCGCCGAGGTGCGGGCGCGCGGCCGCAGCCGGGCCGGACCGCATCGGGGCGCACCCCGGGACGAGCGCGAGCCCGAGTGCCACGCTCACGCTCACG
>CAYPUM010000140.1:0-8442 GCA_964413545.1 uncultured Roseibacillus sp.
CCCCCCCCGCGGTTCGCCGTCTTCTCCCACCGGCAATGCTCGCCACCTGAATCCATGAAGGCCGCCGGGACGGCGGCCTTCACCAGCCTTTGGCCTCGCCCGACACTGCTCCTGGTGGATGGCGCCGCTTGCCTTGGCGAAGACAGGTCCCTCGCGCCATCAGGCCGCCGCCACGCCCTCGGATCGAGTCCCAGGCTGGAATCCATGAAAGCCAGAAGTCGGCACAAACGAGTCAAGTTTTGCGAGCTGCCATTCAGGCAAACGATGAGGGACGACGATTACGGATTACGAGGGAGGTGCGCTTCACGCAATCGTCCTCCGCAATCGTCCCCGCAATCGTCAACCGGTCCGAGGCGTGCCTCGCTGGAGGCTCTTTCCCGCGTAATCCCGGCAATGGTCCCGGGGTGCGCGGCCCTTGCCCTGGTCGCCATCTTCGACACCGTCCTTGTCCATGAATGGGACGACTTTATTCCGAGCCAGGACCACGTGGGGCCCTCGTCCAAGCTCACTGCCGGTCCCCGTCTGCCAATGACGTTTCCTTTTGTGAAGCGAAACCTCAAGGAGCGTCTCTCTGCGCCACGGACACGGAAATTCCAGCAAAACCACCAGCGCTTCGTATCGCGGGGGTCCTGGCGCAGATCGATCACATCCCCGGAAATCCGACCGACGGTGATGTTGCCTCCCGGAAGAACCTCGCTCATGAGGACACCCGGAGTGCCCCAAGGGACACGGCCGGGGCCTTCGCTGTGAAACGGAACTTGCATTCAATTGCCTAAAGGGAAACAGTCAGGGCATCATGTGGCGGTTGTTCAGGGAATTCCTTCTATTCCTTCGGGAGGAGAAGAAGTGGTGGTTGGTTCCTTTGGTGGTCGTGTTGCTGGCGCTGGCCGCCTTGATCGTGTTTAGCGGCGGCTCGGTCCTGGCCCCGCTGATGTACCCGTTCATGTGAGTTGTTGGCATGCGCCATATCCTGGGGATCTCAGCTTACTATCACGACTCGGCAGCCGCGCTGCTGTGTGATGGGAGGATCGTGGCCGCAGCGCAGGAAGAACGCTTCAGCCGTCGCAAGAACGACGAGCGGTTCCCCCGGCTCGCGGTAGCTTACTGCCTTCGGCAGGCCGGGCTCACTGCGGCAGGGTTGGACGCCGTCGTTTTCTACGACAAGCCCATCGTCAAGTTCGCCCGCTTGCTGGAATCCTACCTCGCTGTTGCGCCCGGTGGGTTCCTCACCTTCCCCCGGGTTCTGCCCCCCTGGTTGGGTGAAAAGCTCAACCTGCGTGGCACCATTCGCCACGAGATGCCTGATCTCCGGCGGGAAACCCCTGTCCTTTTCACTGAACACCATCAATCACATGCGGCCAGCGCCTTCTTTCCGTCGCCCTTCGAGGAAGCAGCGGTCCTGACGGTGGACGGGGTGGGGGAATGGGCCACCACCACCATCGGAGCGGGGCGAGCAAACCGGGTGGAGATGCTTGCCGAGTTGCGTTTTCCCCACTCGCTGGGGTTGCTCTTCTCGGCGTTCACCGCCTACTGTGGATTCCGGATCAACTCCGGCGAATACAAGCTCATGGGCCTGGCGCCCTACGGGGAACCGCGCTATGTCGATGACATCTACACGCACCTGCTCGATCTGCACGAGGACGGATCATTCCGGCTCAACCTTGAGTTCTTCCATTTCCTGCGCGGCTTCCGCATGACCAATGCCCGGTTCGACCGGCTTTTCGACGGACCGGCACGTCAACCGGAAACCCCGCTGAACCAGCGTTACATGGATGTGGCACGATCGATTCAGACGGTCGTCGAGCAGGTCATGCTGCGCCTGGCTCGTCGCGCCAGGGAGATCACCGGGCAGCGGCATCTGTGTCTGGCTGGAGGTGTGGCGCTCAACTGTGTGGCCAATGGCCGCATCCTCCGGGAGAAGATCTTTGAGCGACTGTGGATCCAGCCCGCCTCCGGAGACGCAGGCGGGGCGCTGGGGGCTGCCCTCGCCGTATGGCACATGCGGAAGGACGACCCGCAGGCCCGTGCGCCGGTTCAACCGGATGCCATGCAGGGCGCCTTTCTCGGCCCGGAGTTCTCGGACGAGGAGATCGAAACCGTGTTGCGCGACCATGAGGCCGCGTATGAACACCTCGACTCGGAGGAGTTGCTCGAACGGGTGGCTGCCTTGCTGGCCCGGGAAAAGGTCGTCGGATGGGTTCAGGGGCGGATGGAGTTTGGTCCCAGGGCCCTCGGGCACCGATCGATCCTGGGCGATCCCCGTTCGCCGCGGATGCAATCGGTGTTGAATCTCAAGGTCAAGTTTCGCGAGTCATTTCGTCCGTTCGCACCGGCGGTCATGTGGGAACGAGCGTCCGGGTTCTTCGAACTGGAGACCGAGTCACCCTACATGTTGCTGGTCGCCCCGGTCCATCCTTCCCAGCGGTTCGAGGCGTCCGGACCTGCCCGAGGGTTGGATCGTCTGAAGCAGATCCGGTCCCGTGTGCCGGCGGTGACACACGTGGATTATTCGGCCCGGGTGCAGACGGTTTCCGCCGGTCAGAACCCGTTGTTTCACGCCTTGCTGAAGCGGTTCGAAGCGTTGAGCGGGTGCCCGGTCCTGGTGAATACATCCTTCAACGTTCGAGGCGAACCGGTTGTATGCACGCCGGACGACGCTTATCGCTGTTTCGTCAACACGGAGATGGATCACCTCGCCATCGGCAACTTCCTGCTGGATCGAACCGCCCAACCGGTCCGAGGCGTGAAACAGGAATTTCACCCGGTGCCGGACTAGCCTCGGACCATGATGCAGGATTCAAGATGCAGGATGAAAGGCGCAGGGAACACGGGGCTGCATCCTGAATCTTGCACCCTGCATCAGGCAGGGCAACCTTGCTGCCGGAAAACTTGACTCATTTGTGACGACTTCTGGATTTCAAGGACTCCAGCCATGCTGCGACTGAAGGAGAAACCGATCGAATGGATCAAGTTCACCGTGGTGATGGGCCTTGCCGTCAACGTGGTGGTCTGGCTCTTGTGGCGGCGTGGCGTCTTTCCCGCCGCCGCCCCGGGCGTCACGGGCGGACTGGCCCTGGCCGCGGTCGTCCTGTCACTCCTGCGCCCCCGATGGTTCCGAGGCTTTTACCGCGGGGGAATGACGGCCAGTTTCCACATCGGTCAGATCATCGGCAAAGTGCTGCTCACCCTGCTCTTTTTCCTTGTGGTGACCCCCCTGGGCTTGTTGCTGCGCCTGTCGGGAAAGGACTTGCTGCAACTGAAGAAACCGGGAGACAACCGGACGGGCTGGCATCCCGCCAAGAACAACAACGAATTCGACCGAATGTTCTGATCGCCGGATCCCGCGCGACGCTTCACTCTTGGATTTCGCAGTGCTGGTGGAGGGCGACGACACCATCACCCTGCGACGGGTCAACCGCCCGCCCAACCGGGGATTGGCGGATCACCTCCCGGCCCGGCCCGCTGGAAATCCCCCCGCCGGCAAAACCCGCCCCGTGCAGTCGATCTGGAGGAAGGTTGAGATGATGCACTAAAAGGACTTCCAGGCGGGATCGAGCGCCTCGATGACTCGACGGTAACGCTCGTACTTGCGGTCGTAGACGCCCCCCATGGCCGGGTCGGGCTCCACCCGGCGGGAGATGCGCGCCATCCGCTCCGCGCCTTCGGCCAAGGACCCGAACAACCCGGCTCCGGCCCCCGCGCACATCGCGGCGCCGAGGGCGCCCAGTTCCGTGCCTTCCGTGATCTCGATCGGCGTTTGCAGGACGTCCGCAAACATCTGCACCCAGACCTCGGACCGCGCCGCGCCCCCCGCGATTCGAATCGTTTCGGGCTTGTCCCTGAAGGCCAGCAGCTTCTCGACATGATGGCGGTGCGAGAAGGTGATGCCCTCGTAGATCGCACGGATCATGTGGGCCCGGGAATGATATCCTTTCATGCCCACGAAGGCCGAACGGGCGCCGGGATCGACGTTGCTCTGATAGAGGAACGGAAGAAAGACAACCGGGGAGTCTTCGGCCTTCACCGAGCGGGCCGCCTCGTTGCAGGCGTCGTAGACCGACCCGCCCGCTCCGTCTTGGTCCCATGCTCCGCCAAGGATCTCTCCGAGGAACCAATCGAGGTTGCTGGCCGAGGTGGCGCTGCCTTCGAGGATCAGCCAGAATCCGGGGATGCAGAAGACCGAGGTCATGAACAGCTCCTTCGAGGCCACCGGTTCACGGCTGATGTATTGGTTGTTGCACCAGGTGCCGACGATGACATTGAGCATCCGCGGATCGGTGAGGCCGGTGGCAACCGCGGCCGCGTCGATGTCGAAGAGCCCGCCCGCCACCGGGGTTCCGGGCCGCAGGCCAGTGAGTTCCGCCGCCGCCGCGGTCACCGTGCCACAGATTTCATCCGAGCGTTTCAGCGGAGGAAGCAGGTCCGTCAGATCCTCCAACCCGTATGCCGCGAAAATCTCCCCGTCGTATTTCACGTCCCGGACGTTGAACAAGCTGGTGCCGGAGATGTCCGTGAGTTCCGCGAACCCCTCGCCGGTCAGCATGTAGCGGACGAAGTCCTTCACCATGAACACCCAGCGCGTCTTCGCGAGGACCTCCGGTTCCTCGTCCTTCATCCACGCCAGCAAGGCCGGCGGCTGGGCGGGCCAGAGATGCTGGGCGGTCTTCGGCAGCAGGCGTTCCCATGTCCCGTCCTCCTGCCACCCCTTCACGTAACCGGCCGCCCGGGCGTCCGCCCCTTCAATCGCATTGCGAAGGAACTCCCCGTTCCGGCCCACGAGATGCAGGCCGTTGCCGTGGCCCGCCACCGCCAGCGCCCGCACCTCGCTCCCCGATACGCCCGCCTTGTCGAGCACCCCGCGGATCGCCTCGATGTTTGCCGCCCAGATGTCGTCGAGCCGCCGCTCATACCAGCCATCACGGGGGGTCAGGACCTCCGCGGCTCCCGCTGCGGCGGCCAATTCCCGTCCGTCCGGATCGAACAGTCCGGCCTTGATCGCGGTGCTGCCATTGTCCAGTCCCAGCAAGTATCCGGGATTCCCCATACGCTCTCGTCCGACAGGTGGTTCGCGGAGGCTGAGACACTTTCAACTTGCCGTCAAAAGCAAATCCGTTTCATTCGACCTCCGCCGGGCGGGCCGGAACGAGGCTCTTCCGGCGCGACGAACCGCCATGGACCACCCGCCGACAAGAAACGTCCTGGTCACCGGCGCAGCCGGGGCCATCGGCAAGGGCATCGCGGCCGGCTTCCTCGGGCGGGGCGACCGGGTGTTCCTCACCGGCCTCGATCCCGGCGCCACCGCGGCGGCGGCCCGGGAGCTTGCCGGGAACGGGCCGGCCTGCGCTCATCTCGCCGCGGATGTCACCAACGCCGAACAGGTCGCCGCCGCGGTCGCCGCCGCGCGAACCGCCTTCGACGGGCGCATCGACGTCCTCGTCAATGTCGCCGGAGTCGTCGGCCAGGGCAAGGTCGAGGAACTCACCGAGGAGCAATGGGACCTGATGTTTGATGTCAACGTCAAGGGCGCCTTCCTCTTCATCAGGGAGACCGTGGCAGCGATGAAGCAGCAGGGATTCGGCAGGATCGTCAACTTCTCCTCGAAATCCGGCAAGACCGGTTCGGCTCTGATGAGTCACTACTCGTCGGCCAAGGCCGCCATTATCGGTCTCACCCAGGCGCTGGCCTACGAACTCGCGGACTTCGGCATCACCGTGAACTGCCTGTGTCCGGGGATCACCGATCACACCGGCGTCTGGAAACATGTGTCCGCCGGCTATGTCGAGAACCTCGGGCTCTCCCGCGAGGAAGTCATCAGCAAGTTCACCTCCAAGATCCCGCTCAAGCGCCTGGCGCGCGTGGAGGATGTGGTCGCGGTCACCCTCTTCCTTGCCTCGCCCGGGGCCGACTACATGACCGGCCAGGCCGTCAACGTCACCGGCGGCCGCGAAATGCACTGATTGAGATTCACTCCCTCCCGGCCAATGAAGAGGTTCACCGTCGAAGAAGTCGCCCGCACGATCGATCACGCCGTCCTGAAGCCCTTTGCAACCCGGGAAGACGTCGAGAAGGCCGCCCGCATGTGCATGGCACGCGGCGTCGGGAGCCTCTGTGTGCGGCCCTCGGACGTGGCGCTCGCCGCCCGGTTGCTCGAAGGCGGCCCCACCACCGTCTCGATGGTGGTGGGCTTCCCCCACGGCGGCAACCTCCCCGAGACGAAGGCCTTCGAGACCACGCGCGGCCTCGAAGAGGGCGCCGTCGAGTTTGACATGGTCATGAACATCGGACGGTTCCTCTCCGGGGACCACGAGCACGTCAAACGTGATATCGCGGCGGTGGTGGAGGCCGCCAAACCGCGCCATGCCATGGTGAAGGTCATTCTCGAAACCGGCTTCCTGACCCTCGACCAGGTCGCCGTGGCATCCCGGCTGGCCGAGGCCGCGGGCGCCGATTTCGTCAAGACCTCCACCGGGTTCGGCGACGGCCATGCGACCCCCGAGGTCATCGACGTCATGCTGAGAACCGTCGGCGGGACCATGGGCGTCAAGGCCTCCGGCGGCGTCCGCGACTGGCAAACGGCCGCCGGCTTCCTCGCACAGGGCTGTACCCGCCTGGGGGTCGGATCCACCGAAGCGGTGCTCGACGGAGGGAAGGCCGATGGCAACTATTAAGGCCGTCGTATTCCACGCCCCCGGCGACGTCCGCGTGGAACGGGTGGAGATGCCCGCCTGCGGCACTGACGAGCTGCGGGTCAAGGTGGACGCCTGTGCGGTCTGCGGGTCCGACCTCAAGGCGTGGAAGGCAGGCAATCCCCGCATCCGCCCGCCCATGACGATGGGACACGAGTTCACCGGCCGCGTCGAAACGGCGGGCCGCTCCGTTGCGGGCTTCTCCGCCGGCGACCGCGTCGTGATGGCAACCTCGGTGTCCTGCGGCAACTGCGCGTACTGCAGGATGGACCGCCCCAACCTCTGCCTCGACCTCGCCCCGATGGGTTTCCGTTTCCCGGGTGGCATGGCGGAATACGTGACGATTCCCGCCCGCGCCCTGAGAAACGGGCACGTCGTCAAGGTCCCTGCCGGCATCGCCGCCTCCCGTGCCGCCCTTGCCGAGCCCCTCAGCTGCGCCGTGAACGCGGCCGGGAACTGCGGGGTCGCGGCCGGGGATACGGTGGTGGTCGTAGGCGCCGGCCCGATGGGCATCCTCAACGCCTGCGTCGCCCGCAGCCTGAACGCCGGCAAGGTCATCCTTGCCGAGATCAATCCGGTCCGTCTCGCGCAGGCCGGGGCGTTCGGCTTCGATCTGCTCGTTGATCCCGCGAAACAGGACCTCCCCGCGATCGTCCGCGAGGCAACCGGCGGCGCCGGCGCCGATGTGGCCGTCGTGGCCGCGCCCGCCGCGGGGCCCCAGGAGGAGGCACTGAAGCTGGTCCGCAAGCAGGGTTGCGTTTGCCTTTTCGCATCGTTGCCAAAGGAGCGCTGCATGATCTCGCTCGACAGCCGCCTGCTGCACTACGGCGAGTTGCGGGTCGTGGGTTCCAGCGATTCAACCCCCGCCCAGGTGGTGCGGGCGGTTGAGATGCTGGCGGACCCCGCCTTTCCGGCCGACCGGCTCGTCACCCACACCCTCGGCCTCGATCAGATTCATGAAGCCTTCCGCCTGATGGAGCGCGGCGAAGCGTTGCGTGTTGTCCTTGCGCCGGAAACGACGTAAGGCGTCCCCCGTAATAACGACCTCAGTGAAACTCAGCCTGGAAAACAAAGTCGCCCTTGTCACCGGCGGATCGAGGGGCATCGGCGCCGCCATCTGCAAGGCGTTTGCGGCGGAAGGCGCGCATGTCGGCGTCAACTTCCGGTCGCACCGGGATCTTGCGGCCAAGCTCATCGAAGGGATCGCCGCGGGCGGGGGGAAAGCCGTCCCCCTGCAGGCCGACCTCGCCGACGAATCCGAAATCCCGCCGATGTTCGACAAGCTCGAGGACGCCTTCGGCCCGGTCGACATCCTTGTCAACAATGCCGCCACCTGTCCGACCGGGCCGATCACCTCCTACTCGGCCGTGGATTGGGAAGCCACGTTCCGCCTCAACATGACGGGTCCCTTCGTCGCCAGCCGGGAACACGTGCGCCGCATGCTCGACTCCGGACGCAGGGGCAAGATCGTGAACATCGCCTCGCAGGCCGCCTTCCGCGGCTCCGAGACCGGCCACCTGCCCTACGACGCCAGCAAGGGAGCGCTGGTTTCCTTCACCATCGCCCTCGCCCGGGAACTGGCGCCGCAGGGAATCAACGTGAACGCCATCGCTCCCGGCATGGTTCTGACCGAAATGGTCGAGGAGAAATGGGAGAAGAACAAGGAACGCTACCTGGCGCGCATTCCCATGAGACGGATTGGCGATCCGAGCGAGATCGCGAACGTGGTTCTCTTCCTTGCATCCGACGCCGCCAG
>CAYPUM010000141.1:0-3531 GCA_964413545.1 uncultured Roseibacillus sp.
AAAGCGGTGTCGCCCGACTTCGCCCCCTTCGACGCAGCTCAGGGCCTGAGCCTGTCGAACGGCTGCGGGCTACGACGGGCAAGCTGCGTCGCTTGCCACCGCACTCCACACGGGCGTTCAATTCGAGAACGTCATCTGCCACGGGACGCTGCCGGTGGCGGAGGGGGTGAAGCTCATGGTGGCGGTCGCGGTCTGGTTGGCGATGGTGACCGATTCGCCGCCGGCGGCGGCGCTGTCGAGCTGGTATCCGGCCGGGAGGTGGACGGTGAGCGTGTAGGGGTCGCCGACGATCACGGCGCTCTCGCCGGAGAGGGTGGTGGTGTTGGCATCCCATTGCACCTCCTCGAGGCTGACGCCGCCCTGCGTGATGTGGCGGGTGGTCGAGACGATCCACGGGTGGTCGCGGGCCTCGCGGATGGCGAAGATCTGGACCGCGGTGCCGGTGTCCATGGCGGGGGCGGTGAACGAGCCGCTGAACTTGCCGAGGAAGGTCTGGGTCCAGAACTCGAAGACGAGATATTCGCGGGCGGGGTCGAGGCCGAGGCCGGCGAAGTCGACGGAGGCGGCGGCGGCGCCGGGGCGCGGCCAGGTGCCGCCGGATTGCTGGCGGAAGTTGAAATGGGCGAGCACCGACCAGTGCTCGAAGGGGCGGTCGATCTCGAGCAACCACCACGGGGAGGCGCCCCCGCCGCCGTAGTTGTAGAGCTGGCCGGGCACGGTGAACAGGACCGGCGCGCTGCGCTTCATCCCCTCGATATTACTATCGTCCTCGTAGGTTTCGACCGGGTCGCTGACCATCAGCACGGCGCCGGCCATCGAGACGATGCACGGCCGCTCGACGGTGTCGGCCATCGCCTGGCCGGTGGCGAAGACGTCCATGTCGGTCTTCGGCAGGAGCGGTTCGGCGAGGATGTCGCAATGGTCGGGGTCGTTGCGCCAGACGATGCCGTTCCAGTGGTTGTAGTTGCAGAGGGGGATCGTGTAGAAGCCGTCGCCGTCGAGCCGGCAGCCGTCGACGAGGCCGATCACCTCGCGGCCGGGTCCGACGCCCCAGCAGTTGAGGATGTAGATGCCGGGGCCCAGCTCCTCGCGGGCCGCGATGTCCCACCGGCGGAAGGTCTCGGCGGTGGTCCTGCCGATGCTCTCGAAGAACTCCGGCGCGCCGTTGTAGGCGTTGAGGAGGTCGCCGGCGCCGTCGATCTTGACGTAATCCCAGCCCTGCTGGCGCAGGGCGCGGTAGGTCACGCGGGCCATGTTTTCGAGGGCCTCCTCGTTGTGGGTGTTGAGGCAGTAGAAGCCGTTGTTGACGTAGAGCGAGCCGTCCGGGTTCTGCACGAACCACTCGGGGTGGTCGATGCCGATCTGGGTGACGTTCGGGTCGTTCGGGCGGTGGACGCGGTGCACCCAGATGCCGCCTTTCATTCCGATCGACCGGATCTTGTTCACGGCGTAGCCGGGTCCGCCGGGGAACTTGCTGTTCCAGGTGAGCCAGTTCTGCGGGCAACTGCCGTTGCCGATCTGGTAGGTGTCGTCGAGCTGGATGAAGTTGTATCCGAACTCGGGGAGGTGCTTGCGGTCGAAGACGTCCGCCAGGTCGTCGAGGGTCTCCTGGGTGAAGTCGTACCGGTAGGCCCACCACGTGCAGTAGCCGGTGATCGACTCGGTCGACGGGTGATAGGTCGACGGCTCGAAGTGCTCGAGTCCGAGGTGATCGCGGTAGTATCGGGGGCGCACCACCAGTTCGAGGGTGCTGTCGCGGCTTTCCCATGTGAAGGTGATCCCGTCCGGGCCGACGGTGTCGGGTTGGACGACGGTCGACCCGTCGTTCGGGCCGATCAGGGCCCAGTCGTGGTAGCGGTCGTAGACGGCGTTGTTGCGGAGGCTGCGGCTGAGGCCGACGCTGTTGCGGACGCACGGGAAGCGGCTTTGGGCGGCGCCGCTGGTCTCGAGCGGGATGGCCTGGGCGCTGGCGCTGAAGCTGCCGCGGAAGACGAGATCCACGCCGCCCTGCGGGTTGTCCGGCTCGATGCGGAGGACCTGCTCGATTCCGTCGCCGACGGCGGTCTCCGTGATCTCGAGGTCAAACGTGTATCCCGGAACCGGCTGGCCGCCGCCGTCCTCGGCGGTGACGGCGCCGGCGAGCTGCACCGCGCCGCCGTAGCTCAGGGTGAGCTGTCCGCTCCCGGCGTCCCATGCGACCTCGGTGTCGGGGCGCTCCTGCACCACGAAGAACTCCCGGGGTCGGGGCAGTTGCGGGATGCGGCGCGTGGTGGTCCCCGCGGCCGACGGGAGGATGCCTCCTTGCGCGAGTTCCCACGACGACCGGGGGGCGGACAGATCCTCCGTACTGAGAAGGTCGTAGGCCATGCCATCCTGGCCGTTCCACGTGAAGGCGAGGTCGCCGTCGGCACGCTCCATGCCCAAGACGAGGGGATCCGGCGCCACCGTGACCAGATAGGTCCGGGTGGTGACGCCATCCTCGGCGGTGACGGTGTACTCGACGGGGTTGGTGAAGTCCTGCGCGCTGCCCGACGGCGGACTGACGGTCGCCCCCGGCGACACGGTGAAGGTGGGACCAAGAGCGGTCAGCGACGTCCCGCGCGGCACGTAGAACACGAAGCTGGTCCCCTCGACAGTGACGGATTGCCCGCCCCAACCGAAAGTCAGCATGTCGGAGCCGGTCCGGGGCGGCGTCACGATGACCGTCACGCGGTAGGTCTTGCTGGTGGTCCCGTCCTCGGCGGTCACGACGTAATCGACGGGGTTCGTGAAGTCCCGCGGACTGCCCGAAGCGGGATCCACGCTGGCCTTGGGAGAGATCGTCAGGGCCGGGTTCAACGCCGTGACATTGGTGCCGTAGGGCACGGTGAGGGAGACGTCCGTGCCGTCGATCACGGCCTCGATGCCATTCCATGTCAGGCTGAAGAGGTCGCAGCGCACGCTGTCGCCCGGGACGGTGAGGGTGCCGGAGATGGCGTAGAGCGACTTCGCCGAGAACTTCTGCTCGCCGAGGTTGTCGATCCATCCCGAGCCGCCGACATCCCCCTCGCCGGTTCCGGTCGAAATGCCGTAGTAGACCCAGTTGCCGCCGGTGTCGCCGAGGAACCAGTCGCCGTTCCGTGTCCCGTCGGACATTGTTCCGGACCAGACCTGGGTGTCGAGGGTGTCTCCATTTTCATCGATGGAGATTGGCGCGGCGAGGGTGCCGTCCCACAGGTCGGTGTTGCCGGCCGCCACGAGGGCGCCGTCGAGGCGGACGATGAGCGCGCTTGGGTCGCCGGGCCGGGTCAGCGTGTTGGCGTCGGCATTGATGGCGAGGGTCGATCCGATGCAGCTCCAGGTGGTGCCGAGGGCGGCGAGTTCCGGCACCGCCTCGGCCGCCGCCGTGACGAAGGCGTTGTAGTCGGCGATGTCCGCGGAGGTGGCAGTCCGGGTCCCGCTGGTCACGAACACATGGCGGTAGTCGTCGCCGGGCAGGAGGCCGGGTGGAAGCGAGCCCACCGTCACGGTGACGGTGTAGGTCTTCCCGGT
>CAYPUM010000141.1:3631-8432 GCA_964413545.1 uncultured Roseibacillus sp.
ACGGTGTAGGTCTTCCCGGTCACCCCGTCCTCGGCGGTCACGGTGTAGGTCTGCGGGCTGGTGAAGTCGCGCTCGGTCCCGGAGACCGGATCGGCCGTGGCGCCCGGGGAGATCGTGAAGGCCGGATCGAGCGCCGTGACGTCCGTGCCGAACGGCACCTCGAGCGCGACGTCCGTGCCGTCGATGGTGGCGCTGCAGGAACCCCAGTCGAAGGTCAGCATGTCGCAGTCCGTCCGCGGTCCGCTGGGGACGGTGAGGATGCCGGAGATGGCGTAGAACGACTTCAACGAAGTCTTCTGCTCGTCCAGGTTGGCGATCCATCCCATCCCGCCGACCCCGCCGGCGCCGGTCCCGGAGGAAAGGCCGTAATACACCCAATTCCCTCCGGTGTCTCCCATGAACCAGTCGCCGTTTCTGACCCCGCTTCCCATGGTCCCCGTCCAGACTTGGGTATCGAGAGGATCTCCGTATTCCGTGACCGATATTCCCGCTGCGACGCTGCCGTCCCACAGGTCGGCGTTGCTATTTGCGACCAGCACACCGTCCAATCGATAGACCGGCGCACTGGGATCTCCCGTCCGGGTGAGGGTGTTCTCGTTCGCGTTGACGTAGACGCCCGTGGCGCGATTCCCGGCGGACCCGATGGCCTTCCACGTGGTGCCGAGGGCATTGAGCCCGGGCACTCCCGTGGCCGCGGTCGTCACGAAGGCGTTGTAATCGGCAATGTCCGTCGAGGTGGCGTCCCGCGTGCCGCTGGTCACGAACACCAGTCGGTAGAACTCCCCCGGGCCGAGGTCCGGGGGCACGGTGACGATCTCGGCGGGCGCGTGGAGAGCAAGCGCCATGACGGCGGTTGCGAGCAGCGACGGAAATGACGGGCGGCGGGGGGCTCTTGTCGATCGGCGGGGGGATTTGGTGGCCATGGGGTGCGGGGCGAACGTAGCACAAACCATGGCGCGAATCCCCGCAGAATTGCGGATTATCGGTGTGAATTCTGCGCAGCGGTTTTTCATGTTGAACGAGGCGAGTCGCGCCTTACGCAACCCGGCTGAGACGAATTCTGCAGTCAGCTACCGAGCACGAACCCCACTTGACACCAGCCCGTGAGAAGAGCATCCGCGCCTCCCACAGGCTGCCTGAGTGGGGCGGTCTCTTCAGCCCGGTGGAGCGACGGTTGAGGGCGGCGGAAGGGTCAACCGCCGTCGGCGGTCTTGCGGGGCTCCGCCATCCTGACCATTCGCGCCGGGGTGGGGGGGCTCTCATTGCCCGCGGCATCCACCGCCGTCACACGGTAGTAGCAGGCGCCCCGAAGCGGGAGCCCGTCGAAGCCGGGGGCCCCGTCTCTGAAGCGGGTGGTGTCCTTCGCCACGTAGGTGAGCAGGGTGGCCGGACCGGGATGGAAGCCGGGCCTTGCACCCCGATAAATGCGGTACCAGTGGACGTCACCGGGCGCCGGGCGCCACTGCAAGGTCTGGTCGTCGATCACGAACTCCCCTGGCGAACCGGGCGGGGTCCGGTCGGCCGGTTCGGTCGCGATCAACGAAAGCGGCATGGCGGGCGCGGAGGGCGGAAACACGGCCGAGTTGGTTCCGTCGGTCGCCTCGATGTAGTATTCAAGCCCCGCGGCCGTGACTTGCGCGGCGGGAACCGCAGCCGTGAAGACCGAACGGACCCGGCGTTCCATCGCGAGCCGTTTCCATGCGGCGGCGCCGGGCGTCCGGCAGGCAAGGATTGCGGAGGTGCACTGGTGGTCGCGGCCGTCCAGCAGGCGGGCCGTCACGGCGACCGGCTGGCCGGCCACTCCCGATGCCGGCGGCGAGACCACCACGATCCGGGGGGGCTCGCGGTCGGCGGCGCCCGCGGCGCAGGCGGCCGGGACCGATGGCGGGCTCTCGCGGCCGTCCGCCGCCACCGCCGTCACGGTGTAACGGAAGTCGCCGCTGCCGGAGTCGGCGAAGCGCGTCTCACCGGACGCCGGGAGCGGTTTCGCGTTCCGTTTGTGGCCGTCGCGGTAGACGTTGAAGCCCGCGGCGCCGGGTTGGGCGTTGCGCCATGAAACGACCGCCCCCGTCATCGTCCCGCGGGCGGCCACGTGCGAGGGGGCCTTCACGGGCTGCTTCCCGCGCCGCTCGTTCACGCGTTTCAGGTAGAACTGCTGGATGAAGCGGTTTTGCATGCTGGTGACGTTGCCGAGCGACGAGATGTCGGTGACGCGGTGGGTGAAGTTGCGGACCCACGACGGGATCGCTCCGGGCAACCCGGCCCAGTCGAGGGAGTTGAAGGTCTCGATCAACTCGTTGTGGTCGCGCGTGGCGGCGATCCGGCAGCGCAGGTGGCCGAGGCGGGCGCGGCGGGACGGCGAGTCGCTGCGTGCGATCCACTTGTCGATCACGGCGAGTTGTTCCCCGGCCTTGGCGATGTTGACGCGGGCCGAACTGCGGCGGGCCCGGAAGAACAGGCACAGGGTTTGCGTGCCGGAGAGCGGCTCGATATCGGCCTGCACGGTGACCCACTCCTGCCAGCCGCCGGTGTGGCCGGCCTCGGCGGCGCCGAGCAGTCTGCCGTAGGGGCCGCCGAGCCGCAGTTCGATGACCCCGCCTGCGGTGTCGCTGGCCACGCGGGCGGCGAACTTGCGGGCCATGTCGCCGAAATCGAGCTTGTCAAAGCGGACCCAGTGTCCGGCCTTGATGTTGCCGAGGCACTGTCCGCCCTCCGAGGAGTCGAATTTCCCGGGACCGTTTCCGGCATTGAACCCGGCGGCGTTGAATTCGCGCGCCTTGCCGGGGTCGTCGCCCCACACCTTGCACCGCCCGATGTTGAACAGGTAGTCGCCCGCCGGGGTGATCCGGAATCCCGGCGTGGCCTGGCACTCGCCGAAGCCGCACACGTACGGCTCGTTCTGGTTGATGATCCCGGTGATGTCGCCGGCCGCCTCCGGGCCGTAGTTGCGAACCGCGTATTGGCGATACACCTTTTCGGACGAGTCGAGTTCTCCGGCATGGTCCCATGGCGCCTTGGCGATGTAGGACATCTTCGCGTCCACCGCGTCGGTCAGCCGCCATGACAGGCAGTAGAACCCCTTCATGTTGGGCGCCCTCCCGCGCCACGCCTCGATCGTGTTCGAGAGATGGATCTCGTAGGGATAGTAGTATTGCGAGCTGTTCCAGTCGCGTTCGAGCCACGGGCAGCCCCAGAACTCGCGGTCGCCGAACTCCGCGCCGCTCGTGCAGCGGTCGCTGTAGCGGGCGATCGGGGAGGCGATCACGTCGGCGGGCAGTCCCGCGATCGCCTCGGGATTGAGCCCCCAGCCGGAGACCGCCAACCGGGTTCCGGGCGAGCGCTCCTTCATCCCCCGGTGGAAGCCCATGAAGATCCGGCGCCAGACGGCGAAGAACTCCGCGTTGTGGCCGACGTTTTCGGACTGGAAGCATAGCAGGTAATCGAGGTCCGGGTAGTCGGTGGCGATCTGCGCGACCCGGGCCGCGATGACCTTCGGGTCGTCGGCCTTCATTCCGGCCTTCCCGTATTCCCCGGGGATGATGTTGATGTCGAGGCCGAGGCCGATCCGCACCCCGCGCGAGTGGGCATGGGCGATGACCCGCTGGAAGAGCGAGGCGCCCTTGCGGAAGACCTCGCGGTTGTCGAGCGTCTCGTTGTGCAGCGCGCAGTCCGAGCCGAAGTCGTAGTCGTCGAACAGGTCCGCCGCCCCGAACCGGTACTCCGCCACCTCCCAGCCGGGGCACGACCACCGGTGACCGGTGCCGGCGGTCGGCATCCACACCCGCGACAGCACGCCCCCCGCCTCGAAGTTGTGGAACATCTCGTTGTGGCCGTGCTCGCCGTTGTAGTTGTGGACATGGATGAAGTTGAACCGCATCCTTGCGGCCTGGTCGATGACGAAGCGCCAATCGTCCCACGAGTAGACCCCCGCCGACTGCGGGAAGTTCGTCCACGGCAGAAACCCGCGGATGCCGGCCAGCGGCGCCTTGCGCTCGTCCACCCCGGGCAGGACCAGCGGCGCCTTGCGGTCCGGCAGCACGTCGCCGCCGAGATAGAACCCCACCCCGTAGTGGTCTTCCAACAACCCGTAGACGCCATACAGGCAACCGGCTTCGTCGCTGCCGCCGATGACCATGACTTCCCGCCCCGCCACGCGCAGCTTCTTCAGGACGTAGCCCTGCGGCCCGGGGTCCTCCGGCGTCACCGCCACCCACTGTTCAGCGCCGGGGGGCTTCATCGCGTCCAGCCGTCCGGCCCGCCCGATCACGAAACACGGCCCCCCGGGTTCCCACGCCGATCCGACTGCGACGCGGCGGCCCGAAAGCTGATGGAGATAGCGCTGCAGTTCCTTCGCGGCGTATTGCTCGATCGGCGACGCCTTCGCATCGACCACGATGCGGGCCGCCGCCGGCGCGCCCGGCGCGGCGCCCGCCGCGGTCCATGCCGCCGCCGCGATGAAAGCCAGCCATCCGCCGGCTCGCCTGAGGCGTGATCCCTGCCTGCTCAGCTCGTGTAATTCGTGTCGCATCTGGTTCCTTTCGTGGTCAGCCCGGCCGGGCCGTCTTGCCGGACTACGCACGAGATGCCGGTGGTATTGCATCGCTCTGGAGTGCGCCGGCAGAGTGAGCGCCAGCGAGCGGCGACGGCGCTTTGGGGGGGGCGGGCCGCCAGCGCGGGGGAACCGGCGGGCTTGTCCCGCCGCCTGCGCTTTCGTGTCCACCGCCGACTTGGCGATGCCGGCGGGGAAACGCCCCCGGCGGGCTTGTCCCGCCGGAGCGAACGATTGGTCAGCTAGCCACGC
>CAYPUM010000142.1:0-8426 GCA_964413545.1 uncultured Roseibacillus sp.
CATCGATGCTGTCCGCCTTCTCGCCGGTCTCGAGGTCGTAACCGGTAAGCGAGCCGGGCCCCGAGCACCAGACACGGCCGCGGGCGCAAAAGATGTCGGAATCACGCATCGTCCCGCCCTGCGGTCCTTTGGCGGTCACCCAAAGCGGCTTGCCGTCGACGATCGACAGGGCGGTGATATTCTGACGCCACGCCACAATGACCTTGTCGTCGGCGATCAGCAGCATCGTCGGCTGCCCCGGATTGCCTCGCTTCTTCTTTCCTTTGAGCGGCTGCTTCGGCTTTTCCGCCTTGGGCGGGTATCGCCACCTGACGCTGCCATCCGCCCGGTTCAGACACACCGTCTCCCTGCCGTTATGATACACCACCGCGCCATCCCCGACGCAGAGGAGTTGCGCGCGGATATTGTCGTCCCTTGCCTCCCATGCGGTCTTCCCGGCCGCCGCGTCATGGCATAGCACCCGCGCCCGCGGCCCCTTCTTCCTCGGAAGCACGCCGCCGACACAGAACACGTGATCACCGTCGGCAAGAATCTCCGTCGTGCCTGCCGTGCCGGGAATCCTGGACAGCGTCTCGCCGGTCGCCGCGTTCAGCACCTCCACCTCTCCCATGTAGTCGACCGTGCAGTAGAGCCGGTCCCCCGCGACCGTCAATCGCCGGGCCAGGGTGCCGCCGAAAAGCCGCAGCGCCCTTGTTTTCCATGCTTTCGTCCCCCACGTCGGCAGCCGCCGCTGCCAGAGCGGTGTCCCGTTGAACGCGTCACGCGCCTCCAGCGTCCACTGCTCGGGGAGTCGCGAATCCTCCATTCCGGTCACTCCGTAGTCGAACACATGGAACAAGCGCCCCTTCGCCGTTACCATGGCGACCATGCTGTTGTTGAATTCGTGGCTTCGTCCCCACAGCGGCCCGGCGTGCCAACGCAGGCCGCCGGGAGGTCCGGTCGCGGCGTCCGCCGAGACGGCGTTGCCCGATGCGCTGTGCAGGAAGTGGGTCCACTCGTCCAGCTCCGCGGGCCAGGGCTTGCGGAAGGTGGTGAGGGACGAGGAGCGAGGGGCAAGGGAAACGGCAACACCGCCGGGGACCAGCACCCGGACGATCTCGGCGCGCGGCACGCCGCAGCCGTCCCCCGTGATCACCAGGTTGATGAGATTCTTGTCGTACGGCAGGTGCTCGCCGTCAAAGGTGTTCACGGAAACGCGGCCGGAGAGTCCTTTGCCTTCGAGTTGCTTCCGCGCCTTCGCGACCCTGGCCGCGTCGGTGTCGAGCCCCTGCACCACGCATCCCTCGTGCGCGCCCAGCTCCGCCAGAAGCCCTGCCTCGCAGCGCCCGACGACCACAACGATGCCGGCCTTCACGCCCGACTCATCGAGAATCTTCTCCGCGGAACCGGCCCACGCACAGCAGGCAAACACGACACCCGTCAGCACCAGCATCACTTGCTTCATCATTACTCCTTCGCTGCTCCGTTTCACTGATTTCGGTTTCGTTCCACGGGAAGCGGGCTTCCGTTCCCGGACTTATGCCACATGGATTCCAAGTATTCCTGATCGGTCTGGCAGACATCGATTGCGTGGCCTTGCGGGTCGCGACCGGGGTGGCGGTCGGCGAAGATGACCTCTTTCACGCCGGCACTCTTCAGTTCGTCGAAGGCCGCAACGGGCTTGCCGGGGTCGACGTTGCAGGCGGGTTGGTCGTCTTTCGCAGCCTCTCCCACCGAAACCGTGACCGCCAGTAGCGAAACAACCATCGATTCGGCGCGGCGCATCGAGATGTCCTACCGCCAACAAGTGGCCGTTTCAATCCCAACGGCCGGGAATTCGCGGGTCCGGCCTCCGCCGTCCGTTGTTCCTTGGGCGAACTTGACATTTCATGCGGATCAGTGGCGCGGATTGGCGCCCGCCAGGAGGAATGGCACCCGGTTGCGATGACGGGAGGGTGGCATGGCCGTCCCGGTCATGATCACAATCGGGCCGCAGAGCGGCCGAAGTGACGACCGGGACGGTCGTGCCATCGTCAACAGCCGAGCCCAGTCGCAAACCGAGTGCCATTCCCGCTGCGAGGCTGACAGCCTCGGAGCCGGGGGCGACCAGCACATCGGCCAGAAAGGACACGCGACGGACCTCATCACCGATGAGGCAACAGATTATGGAACGAAGCTCCGTATATGAAGAGAGTGACAGCAATGAATCGATCGATGACCATTACACTGTGGGCGGCGCTTGGGGGCTTGATCGTGCCGGTGGGCGCCGTGACGCCAACGCCGGTCGCCGAGGCGCCCGCGGAGGTCGCGCCCGTCCGGCAACGGCCCGACGACCGGCGCCTCGGCAAGCTGCGGTCGACCGACGACAGCACCTTTCCCATGCAGCCGGTGACGGATGCCGCCGCCTGGCCGGCGCGCCGGGAGGAGATCCGCAGGCGCATCCTCGTGGCGGCCGGGCTGCACCCGATGCCCGAACGCACGCCCCTCAACGCGATCGTCCACGGCAAGGTCGAGCGTGACGAATACACCGTCGAGCGCGTGATCTTCGAATCGTTCCCGGGCCACTATGTCACGGGCTCGCTCTACCGGCCGAAGGGCGGGGCGGTCAGCAAGGCCCCGGCCGTGCTCAGCCCGCACGGGCACTGGAAGGAGGGCCGCTTCCACGACCACGGGATCGAGCTGGTGCGCAAGGAGATCGCCGCGGGCGCCGAGCGTTTCGAAGTCGGCGGACGGCACGTGATCCAGGCGCGCTGCGTGCAGCTCGCCCGCATGGGATGCGTCGTCTTCGTCTACGACATGGAGGGCTTCGCCGACAGCGTCCAGTTCGCCGGCCACTCGACGGGCCCGCGCCCCGACGATGCCGACCCGGCGGGATACCCGCTGCTGTCACCCCGCGCCGAGCTGCATGGCCAGACGCCGTTCGGGTTGCAGACGTGGAATTCGATCCGCGCGCTCGACTTCTTGTGCTCGATCGAGGACGTCGACACCGGCCGCATCGCCGTGACCGGCGCCTCCGGCGGCGGCACGCAGTCGATGATCCTCGGGGCGATCGACGACCGCATCGCCGCCTCGATGCCCGCGGTCATGGTCTCCTCGGCAGCGCAGGGCGGCTGCACCTGCGAGAACGCGCAATACCTGCGGATCGGACAGGGCAACGTGGACATCGCCGCGGCCACCGCGCCGCGTCCGCTTGGCCTGATCTGCGCCGACGACTGGACAAAACCTCTGAAGGAGTCCGGCCACCCGGAACTCGAGGCGCTCTACAAGATGCTCGGCCACCCGGATCGTTACGAAGCCCACTTCCACTTCGAGTTCCGGCACAACTTCAACGCGGTCAACCGGCAGCATATGTACCACTTCATGAACCGCCACTTGAAACTCGGGCTGCCGGAACCCATCGTCGAGCGCGACTACCGGCCGCTCGACCCCGCCACCGAGGCCACCGTCTGGACCGGCCCGCATCCGAAGCCGGCCGGCGACGATGTCGGTCTGCCGCACGAACGTCGTCTCACCGCCGAGTGGACCAAGGCCACGGAGGCCGCCTTGGCGGAGATGAGCGAGAAGGAGCGCCGCGCCGTCGTCGCCGAAGGGCTCGCCACGATGGTGGGCCGCACGCCGGACGAGGCCGGCCCCGTCGATTGGGAGGCCCTGCCGGAGGTCAAGGGCGACGATCACGTCCTGAAGTCCGGCCTGCTGAAGGTCACCGCCCACGGGGAGCGGTTGCCGGTGTTCCTCCTCTTTCCCAAGGGGAAGTGGAATCGCGAGGTCGTGATCCGGCTCAGCGACACCGGCAAGGCCGGCCTTCTCGGCGCCGACGGCGCGCCGGTTCCGGAGGCAATCTCCCTGATCCGCAAGGGTTCGGCGGTGGCCGGGATCGATCTCTTCGGGCAGGGAGATTTTGTCAAGGGGGGCAAGGCCCTCGAACGCGTGCACGTCATTTCGCGGGGCAAGGGCGACCGGCCTCACCATCGGGCTGCGTGCTACCACTTCGGCTACAACCCGTCGCTGGTTGTCCAGCGCGTGCACGATGTCATGTCGCTGGTCGCATTCCTCCGCCGTGAGGACCGCGTTCCCGGCGCCGAACGCATCCATCTCACCGCGGTCGGCCGGCAGGTGGGACCGGCCGCACTCATCGCCCGGGTCATGCTGGGCGAACAAATCGACAAGGCCACGATCGATGCGCAGGGTTTCGACTTCGGGTCGGTTCACCGCATCGACCACCCCATGTTCCTGCCCGGCATTCTCCGCTACGGCGGGATGGAGGCGCTCCGGACGCTCAACCGGCCCATGGGGACGATCGAAATCAGGAAAGCCCGCCGCGCCGGCCAGGCCGCCGGAGGCCCTTGGCTCGGCACCAATTTCACCGGCAATGGCGAAGACGGCCTGCACCTGGCCTGCAGCCATGACAGCCTGAACTGGACGAGTCTCAAGAACGGCGGCTCCTTCCTCGCGCCGCGGGTCGGCTCGAAGCTGATTGCCCGGCAGAGGATGGAAGCGGATGACTGCCTGTCGGCGGCGGCGACACCGTGACCGCTCTTGCCACTTGCCTGATCGCGGAACGAGGCTTAGATAGTCCGTGGCGATCTGCGGACTGTCTCGCCTGCCGGTTGCCGGACCTGCAAGGGTCCCGGCGGAAGCCAATCACGACCGAAATCTCATGCTTGGATACACACGAACACTTCTCCCAGCGCTGGCCGCGCTGATCCTTTTCTCTCCCGCTCCGCTGCGGGCGACCTGGTACAGCGAGGGCGTCGAGGCCGGAGCCGACATCGTGATGATGGACCTGCGCTGGCCGTGGTGGCCGTCGGGCACCTACTACGCCAACTGGAACATGGGCGTTCACCCGCAGGGCGGCATCAGCTTCTACGCCGGCTTCCTCGGCGGACTGGCCGACGGCCCCGGATACACGCCCAACCCGGATGAAAAGCTCCAGGACGCGTTCCGGCCCGGCTCGGTGTGGTCGTTCTGGGGCGGCGATAAGGGCGGCCACCCGGTGCGCTTCGTGGACGTGGCGCCGAACCTGTGCTTCAAGAACGCCTACGGCGGCGAAGGCTGCAACGCCTCGCTGCATTCCGAGACCTGGGACTTCATCCAGTGCAAGCGCTGGTACACCATGTTGGCGCGGTTGTGGCAGCCGCTCGATCCGCAGGCCGATCACTCGTTCATCGGTCGCTGGATCAAGGACGTCGAAAGCGACCGCTGGCACCTGATCGGCATCGCCCGCCTGCCCATCCGCGCCGAGGCGTTCAGCGGCAACAGCGGGTTCATCGAGACGCTGTCCCACGTCAAGGTCGTCCGCCCGCTCGACCGTCGGCTCGGCTATTTCCGCAAGGACGGCGAATGGCGCAAGTCCGACATTGTCTCGATCAACAAGACCCGATACGTCGTGCTCAACGTGATCCCCGAGGGCGGGCACGAATACATCGGCATCGAATACGCCGCCAAGCCCGACCTGTTGCCGCAACGCCTCGAAGGCGAACCGATCCCCGGCGATGAAAAGGTCGTGGTGCGGATGAAGCAGCCGGATCAACCGTCCCTTGACCAGCCGCAGGCCGCCAACGTCCACGCCGCCAGCACCGGCCGGCAGGTTGCTGTTTCCTGGGAGGTGCCCGCCACCTCCTCGCCGGCCTTCGCGTACCGGATCGAGGTCTTCGACAACCCCGCCTGCAGTGGCGCGCCGGTCGCAGTGGCGGCCGAACGCCTGCCCGGCGCCCGCCGCGCCATCGTCGACGCCGAGGTTGCCAACCCGACGGTGCGCTTCACTCTCACGGACGTCTTCGACCAGGAAACGACGCCCGTCACCGCCACTGCCGTCCCCACCAAGCTTGCTGCCGCGCCGCCTCCGCCCGCGGCCACCATCCCCGGCCTTGCCTATCAGTTGTTCCAGTCACCGAAGCGCGACCCCGCCAGCCACAACCCCGATGCCGCCGGCCGCCCGGTCAACCCGCGCGGCGCCGCGTTCTGGCAGTCGCTCGACGAACTCGGCGACGGCAAACTCGTCCGCCAGGGGCTGGCCCGCGGGCTGGATATCAGCGTGCGCGAGTCCCTCGATGCCGGCTATGCGCTCGTCTTCAACGGCCTGCTGCGGGTGCCCGCCGATGGGATCTACATCTTCTACGGCCTCATCGACGGCGCCTACCGGATCCGCGTCGGCGGCCAGGACGTCGTGGTCCGCGACCGCCAGGCCGGCACCTCCGAACACGCCGGATTCTGCCGCCTCGCCAAGGGCGACCACCCGATCGAGGTGACGTGGCTCTACAGCCGCCTCCTCGGCCGCAACTTCCAGATCGACTGGGAGGGCCCGGGGCTGCCCCGCCAGCCGCTCCCGGTCGGGGCGCTGTGCGTCGCCGACGACGGCAACTGGCCAAGGCCGGAGATCAAGTCCCTCGCCCGCGGTGACGGCACGGGGCGTGTCACTCTGAAGGTCGAGCCCCGCGGCCACACGGTCGACAGGTCTGCGATCTATCTCGGCAACTATCAGATCGCCGCCGCCCGGGGCGCCGAAGTCACCTATGACGGTCCTCTGCCGGCGGGCACTCAAAGGTTCTGGTGCCGGGTGCACTATGCGGGCGACCGCTCGGTCGACCTCGACTCGGGCGCCCTCGAAGTGACCGGCAAGCCGGTGGCGGAGGAATGGACGGTGCGCAACATCGGCGAACAAAGCGCGCTGGCCGGGCTCTGGCAGACCGGCCCCGGCGCCTTCACGTTCTTCGGCAACGGAATGCACGCCGCAGTCCGCAAGGTCACCGGCGACTTCACCGCCACCTGCCGGATCGACCACCACGGGACGGAAAACGTCAACTGGCGCGCCTGGGCCGGCATCGGCGCCTTCGAAAACACCACCCGGAGAAACTGGGGCTGGGGCCGCTGCTTCTACCTTGTCAAGACCGCCCGCGACGGCACCAAGTCCTCGCCCGACAACGACGACCTCGGCGGCAGCCGCGTGAATTCCTACCCGTTCCCGCCGGACCATCCCTGGCTGCGCATCGTCCGCTACGGAAACATCTGGACCGCCTGGACGTCGGCCGACGGCAAACACTGGGAACTCGGCGGCTATCACTCGAAGCACACCCCGGAAACGATGGACGTCGGCCTGTTCGTCAGCGCCATCCAGCAGGACGCCAGTGCATACTATAATGCAAGTATTTCCGGGCTGACCATCAAATCCGGGCTCCTGCCGGGATCGATTCCCCCGATGCCGGAAGCCGCCGCCAACACCGCCGGCGACCGCCTCACCGGCGTGGTCATGGCGCGCTCGAATGAGAACATCGTGGTGCTGCGCTCGACCCATGGCGGCCTGCTGCGCACCACCGACGGCGGCCGGACGTGGACGCCCGTCAACGGCAGCCTCACAGGCGCCGCCAACACCGTCCGCAGCGTGGCCATCCACCCGGAGAACCCCGCCATCATGCTCCGCGCCGCCGGCCGGGTCGCCGCCGGCAAGTGGGACGGCGGATTGTGGAAGACCACCGACGCCGGAAGGAACTGGCGGAAACTCGCCTTCGACGGCGATTTCGACGGCGCCGGCCCGTCCGCCTTGTGCGGCGAGGTGATCGCCTTCGACCTCCGCGACCCCGACACGATCTACGTCGGCGCCGAATCGAAGGGCGTTTTCAAGAGCACCGACGGTGGCGCCACCTGGTCCCCGTTCGGCCTGGCCGGAGAACGCGTCACCGCGGTGGTCGTCTGGCCGTGGGAATACGCCAACCCGGTGGCCGCCCGCGGCATGAGCCACCTCTGCGTGACCACCTGCCCGGACCGGTGGATGCCGCTGCTCGGCCGCGGCAAGCCCGCCATTGCCACCGATGCCAAAACGGCGAAGAGTTATGTCTCGCGCGACGACGGGAAGTCGCTGGCGGTCTACCACGCCCGGGACGACCTCGGCTTCTACAACATCGCCTTCGACCGCATGTGCCAGGACCCGGGCAACATGCGCTACGGCACCTCCTACGGGCTCCAGCACAACGTTGGCGGCAACATGTTCGCCTTTCCCGAGGCCAAGCACTTGGAATGGATGCGGCCGTTCACCGCCGTTGCCAGCGCCGCCCTGTCCCGCGGCAAGAGCGCCCGCTGCATCGCCCAAGCCCTCGACCCCGCCAAACCCGGACGCCTCTCGGTCAGCGAGTCGTGGGCGTTCAGTTGGCACTGGCTCAATCCCAAGGGCGATGTCCCCGCCGGCGGACTCGTCTCCCTCGCCGCCGAGCATCGCCTCGGCAAGACCTGGTGGCTCCTCCACACCGACGGCCTCTATCGTTCCACCGACGGCTGCAAGACCCTCGCCAAGGTGATGGATCCCGAGGGCGCCGAATGATAAACGGCGAGCGGATCCCTTCGCTCCGCGAGATCGCCTCGCCGCAAAATCCTCCCCCTCCCGCTTGTTCGTTTCGGTTTTTCCAGAAGGGTGACGCCGCGCTCCCCGCGTCCCCCGCGTCCCCCGCGTCCCCCGC
>CAYPUM010000143.1:0-8393 GCA_964413545.1 uncultured Roseibacillus sp.
GGGGCGGGAGCAACCGGTCGGGGGGGCTTTCGTGGGGTGGTGCGGGCGGTGTGGCGGACTGACCACGGGCTCCCACGACACGAGGTCGTGGGGGGCCTTCCTCGGGGTGGTGCGGGCGGTGTGGCTGACTGATTGGGGGGCTCAGAGGGCGCCGAGGTGGTGGGAGGGTTGACTGGCGGGGGTGATGGTTTCGAGTTCGTGGGCGGCGAGCCAGCCGCGGGTCTGGTTGGCGAACTCGACGTATGTCCACGGGCCGCGGCGGGCGAGGACGCGGCAGATGCTGCCGGGCGGGGCGGTGATGACGGGGGCGGGTTCTTCGCGGGTGAGGGGGACGTTGCCGGCTTCGGTGCGCGCCGTGACGGGTTCGGCGGTGACGACGACCGCACGGGAATCGGCGGGGGCGAACTCGGCATCGTCGGGGTAGAGGAAGCGGGCGGCGCCGACAGCGAGGGCGGTGAACGAACCGAGGCCGAGGGCGATCCATGCCACGAGGCGCAGACGACGGGTCGCGAAGGCGCCGAGGGCGAGGACGGACAGGAAGCCGAGCCAGCCCGCGGCGAAGAGGGCCTCGGTGAAGAGGGAGCGGTCGACGGCGGCGAGCCACCGCTGATAGGCGGGGCGCTCGACCGAGATGGGGCCGAAGATGCGCGTGAGGTAGCGGAGGTTCTGGCGTGCTTCGGGGTGGCGGGGGTCGGCGTGGAGGGCGCGGTGGTAGTGGAGGGCGGCGCGGCCGGGTTCGCGAAGCCGGAAGTAGCAGTTTCCGATGTTGTAGAGGACGTCGGCGGGGAGGTCGCGGCCGGGGTGGGCGGCGCGGTAGAACTCGATGGCGGCGCGCCATGATCCCTCGGACCATGCGGCCTCGGCCTGTTGATAGAGCGAGAGGCGGCGGGACTGGTCGAGGGCGCGGGCGGGCGGGTTGCAGAGGGCGAGCAGGGCGAGGGCGACGACGAGGCGGCGGGCGGCGCGCGCGCTTCGGCGCAAGGCGGCGAGGATGGATTTGCGGGTGACAGGGTCGATCTGCTTCCGCGGTTCGGCGGGGCGGAAGCACTCTTTGTCGCGGCGTTCGAGGAGGCGTTCGAGGCCGGGTTCGCGGCGGTCCTCGGGGATGCGGGACTCGACGAGGCGGCCGGCGGCGCGAAGGAAGGCGCATTCGTCGTTGCCGGCCTGTGCGACGCGGGCGAGGCCGTCGCGCCACCCGGGGTCGAGGCGCCGGGCCTCGAGACGGGGGAGGAGGCGCCGGCGGGCGACGAGGACGAGGAGGACCGCCGCGAGGAGAGCCGGGACGAGGTGCCACGCGAAGGGCCGCGCGGCCGCGGGGCGGCGGAGGGGGGAGCGGGCGGGGTCGACGAGGCCGAGGATGTCCTGCATGTTCTCGACGGGGGCGGAGGACCGGTTCGGGAGGGGCGGGTAGGCCGGGTCCGGGGAGGGACGGAGCCGCAGGGGGAGCGGTTTGCTACTAGAGAATTGGTAGCTGGCGAGGACGGGGTCGAAGTAGGCGAGGCGGAAGGGGGGGATTTCGGTCTGCGGCACGAGGGGGCGGATGATCTGGCTGAAGGTGACGCTGCCGCTGATGTCGCGGCGTTCGCCCTGGCGCGCGAGGCGGCTGGGCTCGTAGACCTTCCATTCGTTCTCGGGGGCCTGGAGGCGGGGAGGGCGGAGGCTGTCGAGGTTTCCGGTTCCGGACACTTCGAGGCGGACCGAGACGGGGTCGCCCTCTTCGAGGGCGCCGGTGTCGGCCCGGGCGGAGACGTTGAAGCGACCGACGGCGCCGTCGAAGCCGGGCGGGGCGCCGGGCGGGAGGGGGCGGACCCGGAAGGAGCGGGCCGGCACCTCGAAGGTGGCAGGGACCGATTCGGTGACGAAGGACCCGCGGCGGGGGAGGCGGAAGCTGAGGGTGAGGTGGGCCTCGCCGGGGCCGAGGGTGGCGGTTCCAGTGCGGATGGGCGAGAGGGTGCTGCGGAAGGCGAAGCCGGCGTATTGCCGGCCGAGGAGGCGGACGCTGGTGCGGGAGAGCTGGGAAGTCTCGAAGCGCCATGCGAGCAATCCGTCGTGTTCGATTTCGGCGACGCCGATGGTACGATCGGTCTGGAAGCGATTTTCTCGCGGGGCGGCTTCCTCGGGGATGAAGAGGCGGACTTCGACGGGGACGGTTTCGGTCTCGAACGGGGTGCGCTCGGGGAGGAAGATGGCGGAGGCGTATTCGAGGTTGCGGTCGCCCGACTGGAGGGTTTTCCAGCTGTCTTCGGGGAGGGCGGAGACTTGCAGTTCGAGGGGTTGGGAGCGGTAGGAGACGCCGGCGACGGAGACTTCGAGGGGAGGGATGCGGTGGACGCCCTCGGTGTCCGAGCGGACCGAGAAGACGTAGACGTAGAGTTGCTCGCGGTTCTCGAAGGGGCGCAGCCCCTCCTTGATGAGGCGCATGAAGACCTCCGGCACGACGGGGGCCGACGGGGGTTGGTCCGGCCGGAGGCCGGAGCGCACCACGAGGGTGAGGCGGGTGGTCTCGCCGGGGAGAGTGAAGGCGGCACCAAGGGATGCCTTGAGGTCGGGCTCGGCGCCGGCGAACGGGGCCGCGAGCGGAAGGAAAACCGCAAGGAGCAGGGCGCGGAGCACCCGGGCTGCCGCGGCCGGCTCGCGGCGGGAAATACTGATCGGGATGGTGGTCACCAGTTCTTGAGAGGGCGGCGCGCGGGGCGGATGCGCATGGGGATGGGGCGGGACTGGAGGTCGTCGCTGGATTCGAGGATACGGCGGGCGAACTCCTCGGGTGTTTCGCCGGGGTGTGGCTCGGGGTTTGCCGGTTCCTCGTTCTCGTCGGGTTCGGGTGGTTGGTCGTCCCCGGGTTGGTCTGGTTGGGGATCCTCGCCGGGCGGGGGCGGGTCGGCGGGTGGTTCGCGCGGTTCACCGGGTTGGTCCTGGTTGGCTTGGTCGGGCTGAGGCTGCGGTTCTTGTTGCCGGTTCTGTTCTTGCTGTTGCCGGCGGCGGAGGAGTTCTTCGAGGCGTTTGCGGACGTGGTCGCGGTTCTGGCGGGCCTGGTGGTTGCCGGGATTGAGGGCGAGGGCGGCCTCGAAGTGTCCGATGGCGTCCCTCCAGAGGCGGGTGGCGGTTTCGACGGCGGCGCCGGAGGGCGTGGTCTGTTGGTTCTCCCCGGGTTCGAGGAGGCGGGCGCCGGCGTAGAAGTGGGTGTTGCCGAGGCCGAAGTGAGCTTGCTCCTGGACGGGGGGCTTGCGCGAGAGGAGGGCGCCGGAATAGGCGCGCTGGGCGCGGGCGAATCGCCCGAGGCGGTATGCGGCGGCGGCCTCGCCGAGCTGGAGGCGGGATTTACGTTCACCGGAGGCGCGCGAGACCTCCGCTTCGAAGAGTTCAAGGGCTTTCCCGTAGTCTCCCTTGTCGAAGTGCCTTGCGGCGGGGGTCGGCCGGAGCGGGGCGGCCCGGGCCGGGGGCGCCAGACAGGCCAGCAGGGCGGCGGCGGCCGTGGTTCGGATGAGGAGCTGCCAGGAGGTGTCGATGAGGAGGCTCACGGCGAAGAAGAAGATAGCGGGGAGAAGAAACCATTGAAAGCGGGGGATTGCCACCCGGCGGTTGCGGCCCTCCAATTCGAAGCGGTCGAGGCGGGCCACGGCTTGTTCGAGGGAGCGGGTGAAGCCGGATCCGGAGGCGGAGGCGTAGAACCCGCCGGTGCGCCGGGCGAGGAGGCGCAATGGTTCGGGGTTGAGGCGGGTGAGGACGAGGTTTCCCTTCGAGTCGTGGAGTTTGCCGTCGCGGGGGTTGGCGGGGTCGGGGATGAAGGACCCGTTGTCGGTGCCGCAGGCGAGGCTGAAGATGGTGAGGCCGGCGCCGTGTGCCTTTTCAGCAGCGGCGTCGACGCCGCCCTCGTGGGTTTCGCCGTCGCTCAGGATGACGAGGGCGTTGTTGCGCAGGCCGGTTGACCGGAAGGTCTCGACGGCGAGCGTGACGGCTTGGGCGAGGTCGGTTCCGCCCCTCGGGAGCCATTCCTCCTGCTCGCCGCGGTAGTCGAGTTGTTGGAGGGTTTCGCGGAGGGCATCGTGGTCGATGGTGAGGGGCGCCTGGAGCCAGGCGGTTCCGGAGAAGGCGATGATGCCGATGCGGTCGTCGGGGAAATGGTCGAGGAGTTCGAGGGCCGCGGCCCTCGCGGTGGTGAGCCGGTCGGGGTTTTCATCGGTGGCCAGCATGGAGCGCGAGACGTCGATGGCGATGAGGAGGTTGCGCCCCCGGATGGTTTCGGGCGCGATGCGATAACCGGCGGTGGGGCCGGCAAGGGCGACGACGAGGAGGGCGAAGCCGAGGAGGCCCGCTCCGAAGGCGGCGGCGCGGCGCCACTTCGGGCTCTCGCGCACGAGGAGGGGCGCGAGACGTGGCGCCACCAGCCGCCGCCAGGCGCGGGCCCGGGCGCGGGTGGTCAGAACGGCGGCCACCGCAAGGAGCGGCGCCAGCAGCAGGAGGAGGAAAAAGGCGGGGTGCGTGAACTGCATGAGGCGGTCAGGGGAGCGGCGGGGGATCGAGGGTCCGGAGGCCGAGCGAGAGAAAGGACAAGAGGAAGGAAGCGCCCACGAGCCACTGGTAAAGATCGCGGGATTCGACGACGTGATGGTGGCGGGCTTCGGTCTTCTCGAGGGCGTCGATGCCGGCGAAGGTGTCGCGGAGTCCCCTTGTGGTGCGGGCCCGGAAGTACTCGGCCTCGGTGAGGCGGGCGATGGTGCGGAGGGTCGGGAGATCGAATTCCTGGCGGGGGTTGCTCATGACGCTGGCGGGGAGGCGGCCTTCCTCGGTGCCGATGGCGACGGTGTAGACGCGGATTCCGAGGGTGGCGGCGAGGCGGGCGGCGGGGACGGGTTTGAGCTTGCCGGAATTGTTGGCGCCGTCGGTGACGAGGACCACGATCTTGCTTTTCGCCTCGCGTTGCGTGAGGCGGGTGGCGGAGGCGGCGATGGCGGACCCGATGGCGGTGCCGCCGGGGTCGATGTCGCCGAGGGAAAAGCGGCGCAGATTGTCGATGACCCAGTCGTGGTTGAGGGTGATCGGGGAGAGGCTGTAGGGGCGGGCCGCGAAGACGATCATTCCGATGCGGTCGTCGGGGCGGCGACGGACGAAGTTTTCGATGACCTCCCTTGCGGCGTCGAGACGGCGCTCGGGGCGGCGGCGGCGGTCGTCGCGCGGATAGAAGTCCCGGATATCCATCGACCGGGAGACATCCAGCGCGATGAGGATGTCGATGCCGCTGGCGGTGCGGACCGTGAAGTGGTTGCGCCACTGCGGGCGGGCGAGGGCGAGAATGGCGGCCGCGAGGGCAAGGCCGAGGAGGCAGAACGTGAACGCCCCGGGACGCTCGCGCGGAGGGCGTCCGAGCGAATACAGGATCGCGAGGGAGGGGAAACCGACCCCCGCGCCGGCGCCGATCCGGTTGCGGAGGAAGAACAGCGGCGGGAGGGCCAGCAGCAGAAAAAGCCAAGCCGGTTCGGCAAAGGTGAAATGCTGGAAGAATTCCCTCATGCCACGGGGCGCCGGCGGGTCGACTCGATACCCTGCAATACCTCGAGGCAGTTGTCCACGAGGGTTTCGGCCGCGGCGGGGTCGCGGGCGGAGGGGCCGTACTGGTGCTGCGCGAGGCGTTCGAGGAGGGGCTCGATCCGGTGGCGGGCGCCGGCCGGAAGCCGCTCGAAGGCATGGGAGCGGGCGAGGGTCTCCTCGCGGGACTCATAGAGAGCGGGCTCGTCGAGGACGGCGGCGAGGTAGCGCCGGATGGCGAGAGAGGCGGCGGTGGCGGTTTCCGCGAGGGTCTGTCGGGCGGCGCGGCGGCGCGCCTCGAGCAGGGAATTACGGGACTCGTCGTAGATGTGGCCGGCGGGGCCGGGGGAGGGGGGCGGCCGGCGGCGCAGGGCGGCGGCGACGGCGGCGAGCAGGCAGAGGACGGCGAGGGCGGCGGCGATCCACCACCATGCCGGGATGCCGGCTCCAGGGAGCCATGGCCGTGGGTCGGGGATGTCGTGCAGGTCGTTCAGCGGCGGGAGGTGCGTTGATTCATACTTCGATGCGTCCGTCGAAGACGAAGTCGGCGGGGCCGGTGAGGGTGACCTCGCGGAAGGCGTCCTTGCGGTCTTTTGAGAAGCCGACTTCGAGGGTGTCGCCGCCGCGGACCTCGACGCGGACCGGGGAGGGGGCATGGTGGAGGAGGTGGTGCACGAGGGCGGCGGCGACCATTCCGGTTCCGCAGGCGAGGGTTTCGTTTTCGACTCCCCGCTCGTAGGTGCGGATGGCGAGGTGGCCGGTGGCGAGGACCTTGGCGAAGTTGGCGTTGGTTCCGGCGGGCTGGAAGCGGGGGTGGCGGCGCAGGGCGGCGCCGAGGCGCAGGACGTCGAGGTGGTCGAGGTCAGTGACGAAGGCGACGGTGTGGGGGACGCCGGTGTTGATGACGTGGAGGGGGGCCGGGAGGCCCTCGACCGTGACGCCGGAGTCGAGGACAAGGTCCGTGGGATCGGACATGGCGATCCTGACCTGCTCGCCGCGCAGTTCGGCGGAGAGGGTTCCGGCGATGGTCTCGAAGGTGAGAACGGTTCGCGGATCGGGGAGGAGGCGGGAGGCGAAGCGGGCGAAGCAGCGGGCGCCGTTGCCGCACATCTCGACCTCCCCGCCGTCGGAATTGTAGTAGCGGAACCTGAAATCGGCGCCGTGGCGGGCCGGTTCGACGGCAAGCACGCCGTCCGCGCCGATGCCCCGGTGCCGGTCGCAAAGCCGGGCGATCTGCACCGCCGTGAGGGCGAGGCCGCGATCGCGGTTGTCGATCAGGACGAAGTCGTTGCCGGCTCCGTTCATCTTGGTGAAGGGGAGGAGCATGGAGGTGGTTCCCGGTTATTGGTTTTCGGTTGTCGGTTATTGGCGCTTGGTGGCGTTGATGAGGGGGCGGGCGAAGGCGGAGACCCGCGCGGCGAGGCCGGGGGCGTGCTGGTGGAGTTCGATCTGCTTGACGATGGCGGAGCCGACCACCACGCCGTCGGAAAGGCCAGCGACCATGGCGGCCTGTTCGGGGGTGCTGATGCCGAATCCGACACAGACGGGGGTCATGGTGTGCTTCCTGATGGCGGCGATCTGGGTGCCGACGGCTTCGGAAGGTCCGCCGTGGGCGCCCGTCACGCCGGTTCGGGAAACGACGTAAATAAACCCCTCGGAGTCCTTGGCAAGAACGGGCAAGCGGTCGGGCGGGGTGGTGGGGGCGACGAGGCGGATGTGCTGCAGGCCGGACCCGCGGGCCAGCTCCGCGTTCCGGGCGGCCTCGTCGGGAGGGAGGTCGAGGAGGAGGATTCCGTCCGCCCCGGCGGTGGCGGCATCGCGATGGAATTCCTCGTATCCGTAGGCATAGACGGGATTGAGGTATGTGAAGAGGACGACGGCGGTCTGGCGGGTTTCGCGGAAGCGGCGGATGAGGTCGAGGACGACGCGGGTATTGGCGCCGGCCTTGAGGGCGCGGGCCGCGGCGAGTTGGTTGACGACGCCGTCGGCCATGGGATCCGAGAAGGGGAGGCCGAGTTCGATGATGTCCGCGCCGGCGTCGGCGAGGGCGACGAGGATTTCGAGGGAGCGGTCCGGGTCGGGGTCGCCGGCGGCGACGTAAGCGACGAAGGCCTTGGAATTCTCGGCCTTGAGACGGGCGAAGGTGTCGTCGAGACGGCTTGGCATGATTCGGGGTGCGGGGCGCGGTCGGGGTTGACAGGGGGGGAAGAACGAATATGGAGCTGGTTCAGATGCGCGCGCGATTGACGAAGGATTTCACGTTCGAGGCGGCCCACACTTTGCCGACTTTGCCGGAGGGGCACAAGTGCCGGGGCATGCATGGCCACACATTCAAGGTGAAGGTGTCGATCGAGGGCGAGGTGGATCCGGAGGTGGGCTGGATTTACGACCACAAACGGATCAGCGATGCGATGGGGCCGGTGTTGGAGAGGGTGGATCACCGCTATTTGAACGAGATCGAGGGGCTGGAGAGTCCGACGATCGAGGTGATTGCGGCGTGGTTCTGGCGGAGGCTCGAGGGGGAGCTTCCGGGGTTGTGCGAGATCGTGGTGGACGAGACGCCGGTCTCGCGTTGCGTCTTCCGAGGGGAGTTTTGACTTTCGGTTTCGCGGGGAGACGCTACCTACGCCGTGCCATGAAGGGACTCCTCAGTGTGGTTCTGGTCGGGTTGGGGCTCGCCTTGGGCGCCTGTGAACGCCACTCATGGGAGAAGGCGGAGGGCGGCAACGGACGCCAACCGGAAGAGAAAGGGACGAAGGTGCTCTTCGAGAAGCACGGGCATGGGGAGAAGGAGGGGAGCGGGGGGGCGGAACACTAGCGAGGCAAGCCTCGGACCATGATGCAGGATGCAGGGCACACGGGACTGC
>CAYPUM010000144.1:0-8373 GCA_964413545.1 uncultured Roseibacillus sp.
CCGGGTCGCCGGGCGGACCTCATCGACGGTGAAATCAACATGCACTCCCCGGTTTCCCTCGCCCACGCCCGTCTGACGAATTTCCAGGCGGTGAGGAATCGATCAGGAGCGTCGCGCTTCCCGGCTTCCGGGTCCGCCGCGACTGGCTCGATCCCGAAGCGCTCCCGCAGGTGCAATCCGCTCTCGCCGAGATCCGGCGCTGAGTCGATCCCCGGTTGCTCAGGCCCCTCTTGCCATGGAGATCTCGGGGACTCCCCCGAGTTCCTTGAGGATCTCCATGGTGGCGGCGATGCGGGCGAAGCGATCACGGATCGTCTTCAACGACGCTTCGTGCAATCCCGGCGTGACGGTTGCGCAGGCATCGTCGATTACGGTGACGAAGTAGCCATGGTCGCAGGCGTCCCGCGCTGTCGTCTCGACGCATTCGTTCGTGTAGACGCCGGCGAGGTAGAGGGAATGGATGCCGATGTTGTGCAGCACGTAGCGCAGGTTGGTGCTCGAGAAGACCCCGCTGGTGGTCTTGTTCAGCACGATCTCGTCTCCCGCCGGCTCCACCTCGGGGAGGAATTCGGCTTCCTTCGACCCCGGCGTGGCCAGCAGACCGAGGCGCTTGTGCCCCGCGGAACGGTCCCGTCCGTCCCGCGTCAGGGAACAGATGCGGCAGTGGATGACCTCCAGTTTCAGTTCCCGGAAACGCTCCTGCAGGCGAACCATGTTTGGAAGAACGGTCGTTTCGAGCCGGTCGAAGTAGTAGTCTTGCGCTTCAGGATCGACTCCGCTTGAGGCGACGTCCGCGAACATCCCTTCGCCCCGCGCCGCATCGAGATACTGCATGTCGATACACACGAGGGCGATGTCGCGCTGCATGAAGGTCTCGTGCCGTCGCGGATGACGGACGATGGCCTCGTGGTAGTCCTGCCGAAGCGGATCGACGTGCAGATGCTCATTGCCCATATGGAACCTTACTGCGCGGCACGGCATGACGCAAGCAAGGCACGATGCGTGCCGTCCCGGGGATCAATTCCCGCCCGCCTCGGAGAGATGGATCAACCCGTGCAGCATCAGATTGGCTCCGGCCTCGATGTCCGCAAGAGCGGTCCACTCCTCGGGAGAATGCGACTTCCCGCCGCGGGACGGCACGAAGATCATGGCGACCGGGGCGAGTTGCGCCATGATTTGCGCGTCGTGAGCCGCCCCGGAGGGCATGCGCCGCCCGCTCAGGCCGAGACCCTCCCGTTGCCACTCCAGCATCGACACCATCCGGTCATCGCACCGGACCGGTGCGATCTCGCTGTCGATCTCGAACTCGAACATCAACCCGCGCTTGCGCGCGATCGCAGAGAGCGCCCGCCGGAAAGCCTCCGCCAGCTCGGCAAGGCCCTCCGATTCGGTGTCGCGGACGTCCAGCGAAAAGACCGCCTCCCCCGGGACGGTGTTGGGGGAGCCGGGCGCCAGTTCCGCCTTGCCCACCGTGGCTCTCGATCTCTCGGAGCCGTTCTCGTCGAGGATGCGCGGAATCTCGTGCGCGAAGTCCGCCATTCCCATGAAGGCGTCCCGTCGCATCTCCATCGGGGTGGTTCCGGCATGATTGGGCTCGCCGCGCAAGACGACCCGCCACCTGAACAGGCCCGTGATGGTTTCCACCACCCCGACTTGTTCGTGCGCGGCATCGAGCACCGGCCCCTGCTCGATGTGCAGTTCGAGGTAGGAGGCCACCGACCCGGGCTCCCGGCGCGCCTCCAGAGCCCGCCATGGGTCGAGCCCGTGGCGCTTCATCTCGTCCGCGAGGCGCAGCCCGTCGAGGTCCGCGGCTTGATGCAACGTGTTCGGATTGATCATCCCCGTCACGGCTTGCGAGCCGAACATCCCGCCAAAACGGCCCTCCTCGTCGGAAAACGCGAGCAACTCGATCGTCCGCCGCGGTCGCAGTCCGGCCTCCTCGAGGGTCCTCAGACATTCGAGACCGCACAACACCCCCAGCGCCCCGTCCAATGTTCCGGCGCATGGCACCGTGTCGAGGTGCGAACCCACCACCACCCGCGGACCTTCGGGATCTCTCCCCGGCATCAGTCCGCTGACGTTCGCCGCGCCGTCCCGTTGGCTGGCGATCCCGCTCTCCCGGAGCCGCGCTTCCAGCCACGCCTTGCCCTCCATGTCCGCATCGGTGAAGGCCATGCGGTAGAGGCCCCCGTCGTCGGGGTTCCTCCCGATGGCCGCCAGTTCCCGCAGGCCGGCATGCAGACGGTCGAGGTTGATTCGTGGCGCCATGCGGACCACCGTCGGCCCGTTGAAGGCGGGGTCAACCCCCGTCCCGCAGGAAAGCTGTTAGCGAAAGTCCGGAAAATCCCTTGCGCATCCGACCGAGGATGTTTGCCTCCCCGAAAAGCGAACCGCACCTCTCCAACCCCCTCCCGGAACCATTCGCGTCAGTCCGATCCGTTTAGTCCTGCCCAGCAAAGCGCTTGTAGCGATCGCCCTTTCCTGTGGCGGGGTTGTTTCCGAGGCCGGCGCCCCGGCGTTCGTCGCGCCGGAAAAGACCGCGGAGGGCGCCGCCTCCAGCGAGGACGCCACCGTCAAACTCGAATGGTCCCCTCCCGATGCCATCTCGTCGCCCCGCTACGAACTGCAGCAAGCCGCCGACCCTTCCTTTTCCGACGCCGTGACCCGTTACGAGGGACCCGACCGCGCCTCGGTGCTCACCGGCCTGGCCGAGGGAACCTATTATTTCCGCGTCCGGCAGGTGAATGACGGCCGCCCCGGCCCGTGGTCCGAACCGCTTCCCGTGGAAGTCGAGTTCATGAGCCGCGCCCGTGTCTGCGCCCTGCTTGGCGCCGGGTTCCTCGTCACCGCCATGAGCCTCGCCGCCATTCTGCACGGCCATTTCCGTTCCAATCCCGCCTCGTGATTGTCAGCGCTTCCATGACGGCCGCCACCGGCTGGTCCATCGTCATCGTGCTCGGCGCGATCTGGATCGGCCTTGGATACCTGTGGGGCCGGAAGGCGAGGGATAGCGAAGGGTTCATGCTGGCCGGCCGCAATGTCGGGTTGTCTCTCGGCGCGGCCACCGCCATGGCCACATGGGTCACCTCCAACACCACCATGGTCGCACCCATCCTGGCCCTCGAGAAGGGGGTATGGGGAATGCTCGCTTACGCCTCGGTGAGCTTCGGCCTCCTCCTTTTCGCCCCCCTCGCGGCGCGCATCCAGCGCCTTCTTCCGCACGGGTTCACCAGCGGCGACTTCTTCCGGCTGCGCTACGGGCGCGCCGGTTGGGCGGTCTTCCTGCTCATCACGCTGGTCTATTCCGTCACGTGGCTTGTCACCATGGCCAGCGCCGGGGGAAAACTCCTCGAAGTCCTCGGCAACATCGAGTTTGCGCGCGGCATGACGCTCATCATGGTGGTTTGCGTCCTTTACACCCTTTTCGGCGGGCTCTACGCCGTCATCGGGACCGACTTCATCCAGAGCCTCGTCATCCTCCTCGGGATCGTGGCGATTGGCGGCACGGTGGCCATGAACGTCGATTTCACGGCCGCATACGGCCATCTTGAAACCCATCAGCCCTCCTTGCTGGCCGTCATGTTTCCCGCGGCCTTGCTGGCCATCTTCAACAACATGCTGTTCGGTTTCGGGGAGGTCTTCCACAACAACGTCTGGTGGAGCCGCGCTTATGCCATGAGGCGCGGCGTGGCCTCGAAGGCCTTCCTCCTCTCGGGCCTGCTCTGGTTTCCCATCCCGATCGCCTCCGGGTTCCTTGCCCTCATGGCTGGTCCGCTGGCAGTCAATGTCACCGACACCGGCCAGGTCGGGCCGCAGGTCGCCGAGCATGTCCTCAAGGGCGCGGGATTCGGCGTCATGGCCGGCGTCCTCATCCTGGTCGTGCTCTTCTGCTCGATGGCGTCTTCCATCGACTCCCTTCTTGCAGCCACTTCCGACCTCCTTGTGAAGGATATCTACACCGGCCTTCTCGGCGGCGAACTGAGCGACCAGTCCTTCCGCAAGGTGGCCGCGGTGGCGATCGTGGCGGTGGGCTTCGTGGCCTGGGCGTTCTCGCTCTCGAACCTGCCGCTTGATGAAATCCTGTTCAGTTCCGGCGGGTTGGTGGCGAGCCTCATCTGGCCGATCATCGCGGGCCTTTACTGGAAGCGCTGCAATCGGGTTCTCGTCATTGCCGGCATGATTGCGGGGTCGGTGTCGGGCTTCCTGAGTTACTGGTTCGTCGAGACCTACATCGGGGCCCTGGTCGGCGCCTTCGTGTCGATGGTCCTGACGGTCGCGGCCCGCCATGTGCGGCCCTCCGATTTCCCGCGCGCCCCCGCTTCGTGACATGTTCCCTGAGTTGTTCGTCCATATCCTCGTTGTTCTCGGCATCGTCTGGACCGCGGCCGGGGCGCTCCTGTTGATCATCCTCCTCATCCGCGACTACAAGAACGGCAAGCTTTGGTAAGCCGCCCGCACCGCAAATCACCATGTCCCACAACCCCAGCCAACTCGAAGAGAACAAGCTGACGCCCATCCTGACGCCGCCCGAGGGCTCGGAGGCCACCCGGCCCGAGCCTTCCGGTCTCTTCGAGAACAACCCCGTCCGGCTTGCTCCCCTTGCGGAACTGGACGGCTGCAACATCCTCGAGGCCGGACAGTTCTCCTTCGAGCAGGCCGCCGAACTCTGCAAACTGGCCGCCATCCTCGAGAAGCTCGAGATCTGGCCGTACCACCCCCTCGACGGCAAGATCGCGGTGACGGCCTTTTTCGAGGCCTCCACCCGGACCCGCGCCAGTTTCGAAAGCGCCATCCTCCGGCTCGACGGAAAGGTCATCTCGATCGCCGAGGGCCGCATGACCGGACAGGCCAAGGGCGAGTCGCTGCAGGATATCGGCGAGATGTTCAACGCATACGCTGATCTCGTGATCATGCGGCACACCCGGACCGATGCCCCGCAGCTCATGCTCGAGAATCTTCGCGTTCCGCTGATCAATGCCGGCAACGGATCCGGCGAGCACCCCACCCAGGCTCTTGCCGACTGGTATGCGCTCTTGAAGTGGCGTCCCTCGCTGGCGGACCCCCTCCCTTCGTCGGAGCCGAGGCTCAACCTCGGGATCCTCGGCACCCCGGGCTCGATGCGGGCCGTGAAGTCGTTCCTGCTGATGGCCCTCCTTTTCCGCCAGCACATCGGAAAAGTGACGGTCATCTCCGAGATGACGGATCCCTTCGGCGCGGATGTCACCGAGCACCTTGCGGGCGCCGACATCGAGTATGAGGTTTCCAACGACGTTCGCGAGCACCTTCCGGCGCTGGACGTGGTTTACATGAATTCCATTGCCTTCCTTGGCGACTCCTACAAATCGCTCGGCGCGCGTTACAAGCTGGATGCGCGAAGCCCCCTCAAGGAGGACGCGGTCGTCCTCCACCCCTTGGCGCGCCTCGACGAACTCGACACCTCCCTCGACAAGACTCCCCACAACCTCTACTTCTCGCAGGCGCACGGGGCGGTCTTCATCCGCCAGGCCCTCCTGATGTCCGTCCTCGGCCGCCTCGAGGCGCTGCCCGACGTCCTCAACCTCGAAGTCTGAGCGCCCTTCCCGCCGGGCGCCCGTGCGCGCCGGGGAATCAACCCCGCCTCCCCCGAACCCATGTGTGGCATCGCAGGCTTCTATTCCGCCGAACCCCTCGGGGACCACGCCCCCGAGACGCTCGCCGCGCAACTCGCCACCATCCGGCATCGCGGCCCCGACGACACCGGCGAGTTTTTCGACCGCCCGCGGGGGGTGGCCCTCGGGCACACCCGCCTCTCGATCAACGACCTCGAGGGAGGCCGCCAGCCGCTGCACGCCGTCGACCGCCGCCACGTCCTGACGGTCAACGGCGAGTTCTACGACTTCAAGCGCCACCGCGCGATCCTCATGGCGGAGGGCGAGCGCTTCCCCACCAAGTCGGACTCGGAAATCGCGATCGGCCTGTATCGCAAGCACGGGCTCGATTTCACCGGACATCTCCGGGGGGAGTTCGCCTTCGCGCTCTACGACCGCGAGGCGGACGAGCTCCTGCTGGTCCGGGACCGCTTCGGTGTCCGGCCTCTTTTCTACTGGATTTCTGGTAATGGACGCGCCCTCGTGTACGGCTCGGAGGCCAAGGCCGTCATCGCCCATCCGGAGGTCGAGGCGCGGCTTGATCCCCGGGCCGCCCTGCACCAGCTCATGCAGACCATCGCGCCCGGCATGAGCGCCTTTGCCGGCGTGCGTTCCCTCGACCCCGGCCGCGTCCTGCGGGTCCGGAAGCGCGACGGGCGGATCGAGGTTCGCGAGCATCGCTACTGGGATTTCGAGTTTCCGGTCGAGGCCGGGCGCCCCGCGGAATATGACGAACGGGAGCACGTCGAGCGGGTGCGCGACGAATTGGTGCGCGCCATCGTGCACCGCCTTCAGGCGGACGTTCCGGTGGGTTGCTATCTCTCGGGGGGCATCGATTCCTGCTGCATCCTCGGCCTCGCCACCGGCGCCATGCAAAGCCCGGTAAAGGCCTATACGATCTCCTTCGACGACGACGAGTACGACGAAGCCCCCATCGCCCGCCAGATGGCGGAGTCGATGCGGGCCGACCAGGACGTCATCCGCCTGCGGGCCGGCGACCTCTACGGACAGAACTACATCGACACCGTCTGGCACGCCGAGCGGACGTTCTACAACACGCTCGGGGTGGCGAAGAACCTGATGTCGAAACGCGTCTGGGACTCCGGATACCGCTGCGTCGTCACCGGCGAGGGCGCCGACGAACTCTTCGGCGGCTACCCGGCCTTCAAGCGCGACATGTTTCTTCACGGCCTCTCCCATGAACCGGCCGCGGTCCGGGCCGAATACGAGGCCGCGCTCGAGCGCACCAACCGCCTCTTCAAGGGGGCCATCCTCGCCGAGACCCGGCGGCGTCATCCCGCCTGGGAGGCGCTTTGCGGGTTCACCCCCTCGTGGCTGCAGCCATGGATGGACACCCTCGACCTTGCCCGTCCCCTCCTCGCCGACGACGTGCAGGCCGAACTCGACGACTACGACCCCGTGGCGGAGATCGCCGGCCGCCTCGACCCGGCCATGATCGACGGGCGCCACCCGCTCGACATCGCGCAATACACCTGGTCGAAATGCCAGCTCGAAGGTCAGATCCTGAACTGGGGAGGCGACCGCGTCGACATGGCCAATTCGATGGAATCCCGCCCCGCATTCCTTGATCATCACGTCGCCGCCGCCGCCGTGAAGGTCCCGCCCGCTCTCCGGATCAAGGGAAACATCGAGAAATACGTCCTCCGCGAGGCGGTCAAGGGCGTTCTTCCCGAGGTCCTGCACCAGCGCGAGAAGTTCGCCTTCATGGCCCCCCCCGCCCACACCGACGAGGCAAAGAAAGCCCGCGTCGAGGAACTCGCCGGCGCCTTTCTCAGCGAGGAGGCCGTCAGGAACACCGGCCTCTGCTCGCCGCGACGCGTCTCCGATTTCCTCGAAGCCTACCGCCACGATTCCGACCCCACCTCCCTGGTCCGCAAAGACACTCTCCTCAACCACCTCCTCTGCCTCCACATCCTCCATTACCACTTCATCGAATAGAAGACGCGAGCAAGTTGGAGGGCAGGCGATTCAAGGTGGACGAGACCTGAGACACCGCTTTGGAATGATCATGGGCGCTCGCCGCGCCTCAAAGCGCCGTCGCCGCTCGCGGAGGGTTGCTCTGCCGTCGCATCTGCAGAGGGGCGCCCTCACTCCGCCGAGACAACGCGGAAGCCCACGTCGACGACCGATTGTGCGGGGCGGTATGCGAGGCGGGAGGTGCTTTGGGCGTGGCGGGGGGCGGCGCGCCAACTGCCGCCCCGAACGACATGGCGGCGAACCGGGCCGGGAGGGCCGTGATTCCAGCGTGAGCGGGTCCACTCGGCGACGTTGCCGGCCATGTCGCGGAGGCCGAAGGGATTCGGCTGGAACGTGCCGGCCGGGGCCGAGACGCGGTGACCGTCATTGACGCCGGCCGCGGCGGGACGCCATGCGGGGATGGCGCCGCTGGGCAGCCCCCAGCCGAAGGTGTCGCGGCTCTGATAGACGGCGTCGGCGAGGTTGGCGTGTTTCGAGAAGTCCGCCTCGAGTCCGCCGAACCAGAGCGGCGTGGTCGATCCGGCGCGGGCGGCCCACTCCCATTGGTGCTCGCTGGGCAGGGTGAACCGATGCCCGGTCCGCTCGGAAAGCCAGTCGCAGAAGGACATCGCCTCGTGCCATGTGACGCGCACCACCGGCTGGAACTACTACGGCTGGTATAACGACGTGCGAGCCTTCGAGGACGGCAAGAGGATTCAGCCGACGTACAGCCGCAAAGAAGCGGTCCGGCTCAACAACTCGAGCAAGC
>CAYPUM010000145.1:0-8351 GCA_964413545.1 uncultured Roseibacillus sp.
CTTCCGAAAGGCGTCCTTCATCGCGAAAATGGCCGCCATCTTGAAGGCGTTCTCGTTCGAGTCGACCTCGTGCGACGAGCCGTCCAGCACGTCCACCTTCACGTCCACCACCGGATAGCCGGCCACCACGCCGTTCGTCATGGCTTCCTTCACCCCGGCAAAGACGGCATTCATATACTCCTTCGGGATGGCGCCGCCCGTCACGCTGCTCTCGATCGCGAGCCCCTGCCCCTTTTCGTTCGGGCCGGCCTCGAGGATGACGTGGCCGTATTGGCCCCGGCCCCCGGTTTGCTTCTTGAGCAGTCCCTCGCCCTGCGCCGCCAGCGTGAGGGTCTCGCGGTATGCGATCTGCGGCCGCCCGACGTTGGCCTCGACGCTGAATTCGCGCTTCAGCCGGTCCACGATCACCTCAAGGTGCAGTTCCCCCATCCCGGAGATGATCGTCTGCCCGGTGTCCTCGTCGGTCTTCACCACGAACGTCGGGTCCTCCTCCATCAGCCGCCCAAGACCCGTCGCCATCTTCTCCTGGTCCACCTTCGTGCGCGGCTCCACCGCCATCGAAATGACCGGCTCCGGAAAGCTCGGCGGCTCCAGCATGATCCGAAAACCCTGATGACACAGGGTGTCGCCCGTCGTGACGTTCTTGATCCCCACGATGGCCGCAATGTCCCCCGCGTAGCAGGTCTCGATGTCCTGATGCTTGTCCGCCTGAATCTGGATCAGCCGCCCGATCCGTTCCTTCCGCTTCGTGCGCGGGTTGAACACCTGGTCCCCCTTCGAAACCGTCCCCGAATACACCCGGAAAAACACCAGCTTGCCCACATACTTGTCCGCCCATAGCTTGAAGGCCAGCGAGCAGAACTTCTCGTAATCACTGGTCGGGGCAATCACCTCCTTCTCCGGATCGTCCGGACGCTGCCCACGCGCCGAAGGGATCTCAAGCGGACTCGGAAGATAATCCAGCACCGCGTCCACCAGAAACTGCACCCCCTTGTTCTTGAACGCCGAACCACCCGCCACCGGCACCAGCCGGTTCGCGATGGTGGCCCGGCGCAGACCCTCCTTCAGCTCCCGCACCGGTATGTCCTCCTCCTTCAGAAACCGCTCCCCAACCGCCTCGTCCACGTCCGCCACCGCCTCGAAAAGCTCATGGTAGGCCTCCTCCGCAACCAGCATCTGCTCCCCGTCCAGATCCTTGATCTCGAAGGCCGACCCCAACGCGTCATCCGACGTGTAAAGCACCGCCTTCCGGTTCAAGACGTCGATCTGCCCCCGAAGCTGGTCCTCCGCCCCGATCGGAATCAACACCCGCACCGGCCGCGCCCCCAGCCGGTGCCGGATCTCGTCCACCACCGCCTGGTAGTCCGCCCCCACCCGGTCCATCTTGTTGACAAACACGATCCGGGGAACCCGATACTTCGTGGCCTGCCTCCACACCGTCTCCGACTGCGGCTGCACGCCCGCCACCCCGCAAAACACAACGATCGCTCCGTCAAGCACCCGGAGCGATCGTTCCACTTCGGCCGTGAAATCCACGTGGCCGGGGGTGTCGATGATGTTGATCCGATGTTTCTTCCCCTCGAACAGCTTGCAGACCCCCTCGACCGGCTTCTGCTCCCACGCACAGGTCACCGCCGCCGAGGTGATGGTGATGCCACGCTGCCGCTCCTGTTCCATGTGATCGGTCGTGGTGGCCCCGTCGTGAACTTCCCCCATCCGGTGAATCATCCCCGTGTAAAAGAGAATCCGCTCCGTGAGGGTGGTCTTGCCGGCATCAATGTGCGCCGCAATCCCAATGTTCCGCGTCCGCTCAAGCGGATACGGGCGATTCGGGCTGTTGGGATTGTCTGGCATCGGTTCGTCCCTCGCCGGGAGGGTGGGTTGTCGGCAGGCGCCTCGCTTGAAATCACTCCTACCATCTGAAATGCGCAAAGGCGCGATTGGCCTGCGCCATCTTGTGAACATCGTCTCTCTTGCGGACCGCCGCCCCGCTGTTGTTGGCGGCCTCCTTGATTTCATTCGCCAGCGCCACGTGCATCGGGATGCTCTTGCGCTTGCGGGCAAAGCCGATCAGCCACCGCATCGCCAGTGACTCGGAGCGGTCCGCCGCCACCTCCAGCGGCACCTGATAGGTGGCGCCGCCCACCCGCCGGCTCTTCACCTCCACCCGCGGTTTGGCGTTCTCCACCGCCCGCGTCACGATCTCGAGCGGGTCGATGGTGTCCGTCCCCTCGTTCGCCTTGTCGATCGCGGCATACACGATCCGCTCCGCGAGCGAGCGCTTCCCGTCCCGCATCACCCGCGAAATCAGACGGCCCACCAGTTCGCTGTCGAACTTCGGGTCCCGCACTTCGGGCCGGCGATACACTCTCCTTCTTCTGGCCATCGTTTCGCGTGAGCTTCAATATGTTCCGTCCTACTTCTCCTTCGGCCGCTTCGCCCCGTACTTCGAGCGCGCCTGCTTCCGGTTCTCCACCCCCAGCGTGTCCAGCGACCCCCGCACAATATGGTACCTCACACCCGGCAGATCCTTCACCCGGCCCCCTCGAACCAGAACGATCGAGTGCTCCTGCAGGTTGTGCCCCTCCCCGCCGATATACGCAATCACCTCAAAACCGTTCGTCAACCGGACCTTCGCCACCTTCCGCAACGCCGAATTCGGCTTCTTCGGCGTGCGCGTGTAAACCTGCAGGCACACTCCGCGACGCTGGGGACAGTTCACCAAGGCCGGCGACTTCGATTTCCGAATCGCACTCCGGCGTCCTTTCCGGACAAGTTGATTGATCGTGGGCATTTCTCCTGCTCTGTTCTCGGTCCCCGCCGCTGCCGGGCGAGCGCAGAGTCAGGCAGCGAGGCCGATCCCTCGCAGGCGCCTGTTATCCGGAGCTGCACCCGATAGCTGGCAAATCGCCTGTTTCCAGCGGGTTTCCGCCAATCAAACGCACCCGCCACGATTTTTGGGGGCCGCGACTATACGCCTCGCCCCCCCCCTGGCAAGGCCTATTTCGCGAATTTTTTTCATGATGTTTTGGGCGCATTATTGACCTCTTGGGTCCCCTGATTATCCGGCAATTCCGAAGATGCCGGACAGGTTGGGACTTGAAGTGTGGAGCACCGTCGGCGGGTGCCGGTTCGGGTCGTTCTGCCGGGCCGAAACGGCCGCCCCGGAACCTTTCCGCTCGCCAGCGCCCCCCGATCCCCGATAAACCGGCCTCGTGTCCGTGTCCATGGTTGATCAGGCTCGTCGCGCCGGCGTGGTGGGGGCGGGCGGCGGCGGTTTCCCGACTCACGTGAAGCTTGCCGCCAAGGCCGAGTTCGTCATCGCCAACGGGGCGGAGTGCGAGCCGCTCCTTCACAAGGACGCCGCCGTGATGGAACATCACGCCGCGGAGCTCGTTCGCGGCCTGCTTCTGGCGGCGGAAACCGTGGAGGCCTCCGATCCCGTCATCGCAATCAAGAAAAGGAAGACCGGAGCAGTCGAGGCCTGCACCGCGGCCTGCGAGGGAACCAAGGCCCGGGTCCACCTCCTTGGCGATTACTATCCGGCGGGCGACGAATACGAACTCGTCCACGAAGTGACCGGCCGCCTCATCCCGCCCGCCGGTCTGCCGAGGGACGTCGGCTGCCTCGTCCAGAACGTCGAGTCCCTCGTCAATCTCGCCGACGCCGCCGCGGGCCGGCCCGTGACTCGCAAGACCCTCACCATCGCGGGTGCGGTGGCGGAACCTTTCACGTCCACCGTGCCGCTCGGAGTGTCCTTCCGCGAACTGATCGCGCATGCCGGAGGGGCCACGGTGCCGGATCCGGTCCTGTTTCTCGGCGGCATGATGATGGGCCGCCTCAGCGAAGACCTCGACGAACCGGTCACCAAGACCTCCGCCGGGGCGATCGTGCTGGACCGCGCCCATCCCATCGCGGCCCGCACGCTGCGCCCGGCGGAACAACAGGCCGCCATCGGCAAATCGGCCTGCGACCAGTGCCGCTACTGCACCGAGTTCTGCCCGCGCTATCTGCTGGGATACGCCGTCGAGCCTCACCAGGTCATGCGCAGCCTCGCTTTCACCGCCACCGGAGCGGAACGCTTCAGCGAGTGGGCCGCCCTGTGCTGCTCGTGCGGACTCTGCACCCTCTATGCCTGCCCGGAAGACCTCTATCCGAAGGAGGCCTGCGACGAATCCAAGAACCTCCTCGCACGGGCAGGCTGGCGGTGGACCGGCCCGTCCGAAGTCGAGGCCCACCCCATGCACGACGGCCGGCGCGTTCCGATCCGCAACCTCATGCAGCGCCTCGACATCGAGCGTTACGACCACCCCGCTCCGTTCCGCGACCTCGACCTCTCGCCGCCGCGCCTCGTCCTCCCGCTCCGCCAGCACGCCGGCGCCCCCGCCGTCGCCGCCGTCGCCCCCGGCCGCCGCGTCGCCGCCGGCGATCCCGTCGCGACCCCTCCGCCCGACTCCCTCGGCGCCGCCCTCCACGCCCCGCTCGCCGGCACCGTCGCCTCCGCCACCGCCGACTCCCTCATCCTGACAATCTAACCCCCGCACCCGAAAACCGAAAACCGAAAACCGCGCCCCCGCCCCTCCCCATGACCACCGGCCTGTCCATCGGCCTGATTGAAATGAGCAGCGTGACCTCCGGATTCGTAGTGGCGGACACCATGCTGAAGGCCGCCAACGTGAATCTGCTCCTCTCGCGCTCGATCTGCTCCGGCAAATACATGGTCCTGATCGGGGGCGAAGTCTCGGCGGTCGGCGCGGCCGTCCAGGCCGGTTGCGAGGCGGCCCACGGCGCCCTGATCGATCACACCGTCCTCCCGCGGGTTCATCCCGACGTTTTCACCGCCATCGGCCGCAGCCAGCCCACTGAGCCGGACGGCGCGCTGGGCATCTTCGAGTCGTTCAACGTCGCGACCCTCATCGAGGCCGCCGACGCGGCCGTGAAAGCGGCCGGCGTCACCCTCATGGAGATCCGTCTCGCGATGGCCCTCGGCGGAAAGGCCTTCGCCACCCTCACGGGCGACGTCTCCTCGGTCCAGGCCGCGGTCGAGGCCGGCCGCGCCGTCATCGCCGGGCAGGGCGTCCTCGTCAACACCGCCGTCATCCCGCGCCCCCACCCGAGCGTCTACCGCGAGGTGCTGTGACGCCAAAGAAGGCAAGCTTCGCGGGGAGGATGGCGTCCGGACGCGACTTGTCCGCAGGGTGGATGGAGATCAGCCGTTTCCCTTCCCGCTGATCAATTGGCTTGCTCATTGCGAAACAAGACCGCTGCGTTGGCGAGCGAAAGCGAGTCAGCCCCGGGTCTACGGAGGCCGGACGTCAGACACAAGGAGGAATTGTCAATATGAACACTTTTCCCGGAAATACCAGCGGGATCTGCTTTGCAGGTTGTCAAACCGTCGATTGTTTCTTAGCTCCGCGCCGTCAGCGAACCCTGATGCACAACTAATGACGAAGGAAACACTCATTTACTTGATCCCGCTGTTCGGAGTCCTGGCGCTGGTCTTCACGTTCTGGAAATCGGCGTGGGTGGCGAAACAGGAAGAAGGCACGGAGCGGATGCAGCGCATCGCGCGCGCCATCCAGGAAGGCGCCATGGCCTTCCTCCGGGCCGAATACAAGGTCCTCTCGATCTTCGTGGTATGCGTGGCGGTCCTCCTTGTGATCGGCGGACTCCGGAGCGAGGCTTCGCACCCGTTGGTGGCGCTTTCCTTCGTGGTGGGGGCGTTCTGCTCGGCCTTGGCGGGCTTCATCGGCATGAAGGTCGCCACCAAGGCCAACGTCCGCACCACCAACGCCGCCCGGCAGGGGCTCGGTCCGGCGCTCGAAATCGCCTTCTCGGGCGGAGCCGTGATGGGCCTCGGGGTGGTCGGGCTCGGGGTGCTGGGCCTCGGCGCCCTCTTCGCGATCTTCTCGACCCAGTTCGGCACCGACGCCGACAACGTGGTGAAGGTCATGACGATCGTGACGGGTTTTTCGTTCGGAGCTTCCTCGATCGCCCTCTTCGCGCGGGTCGGGGGCGGGATCTACACCAAGGCCGCCGACGTGGGCGCCGACCTCGTGGGCAAGGTCGAGGCGGGCATCCCCGAAGACCACCCGCTCAACCCCGCCACCATCGCCGACAACGTCGGCGACAACGTCGGCGACGTGGCCGGCATGGGCGCGGACCTCTTCGAGTCCTACGTCGGCTCCATCATCGGGACCATGGTCCTCGGGGCGGTCTTCGTCGGCCTGCCCGAAATGGCCGACAGCTTCGGAGGCCTCGGCGCGGTGCTCCTGCCGCTCGTCCTCGCCGGCCTCGGCATCGTGACCTCCATCGGCGGCACCTTCTTCGTGCGAGTCCGCGAAGGCGGCAGCCCGATGAAAGCCCTCAACATCGGCGAGTTCGGATCCTCCCTCGTGATGCTCGTCATCACCTGGTTCGTCATCCAGGCGATGCTGCCGGACGCCTGGACCTCGGGCGGCTTCCAATACACCGCCAACGGCGTCTTCTACGCGATCGGATTCGGCCTCGTGGCGGGCCTCGCCATCGGCCAGATCACCGAACACTACACCGGCACCGGGACCAAGCCGGTCCGCTCCATCGCGGAGCAGTCGCTCACCGGCTCCGCCACCAACATCATCGCCGGCCTCGGCGTCGGAATGGTCTCCACCGCCTTCCCGATCCTCGTGCTGGCGGCCGGCATCCTCGGCGCCTACCACTTCGCAGGACTCTACGGAATCGCCATCGCGGCGGTCGGCATGCTCTCCAACACCGGCATCCAGCTCGCGGTGGACGCCTACGGCCCGATCTCCGACAACGCCGGAGGGATCGCCGAAATGGGCGAACTGCCCAAGGAGGTCCGCGGACGGACCGACAAGCTCGACGCGGTCGGCAACACCACCGCCGCCATCGGAAAGGGCTTCGCGATCGGTTCGGCCGCCCTGACCGCCCTCGCCCTCTTCGCGGCCTTCAAGACGACCTATGACAAGAGCCACGGAACCACCCTCGTGATTGAGATCACGAACCCGCAGGTCATGTCGGCCCTCCTGGTCGGCGGCATGCTGCCCTTCCTGTTCTCGTCCTTCGCCATGAGCGCCGTCGGCCGCGCCGCCATGTCGATGATCCAGGAGGTCCGCCGCCAGTTCAAGAGCATCCCGGAACTCCACAAGGCCCTCGAAGTCATGAACCGCAACGGGGACAAGGACTTCCACCACTGGAGCGACGAAGACCGCAAGACCTTCGAGGCCGCCGACGGCAAGGCCGAATACGCCAAGTGCGTCTCGATCTCGACCGCCTCCGCCATCAGGCAGATGGTGCGTCCCGGCCTCCTCGCAGTGCTGGCGCCGGTCCTCGTGGGCTTCTTCGGCGGGGCCGAAATGCTCGGCGGCCTCCTCGCCGGCGTCACCGTCTGCGGCGTCCTCATGGCCCTCTTCCAGTCCAACGCCGGCGGCGCATGGGACAACGCCAAGAAGATGTTCGAGGAAGGCGTCACCATCGACGGCGAAACCTACAGGAAGGGCTCCGACCCCCACAAGGCGGCGGTGGTCGGCGACACCGTCGGCGATCCCTTCAAGGACACCTCCGGCCCCTCCCTCAACATCCTTCTCAAGCTCATGTCGGTGGTGGCCCTCGTCATCGCCCCCTTCATCGGGTAGATCCCTTGACATCCGGAAGTCGTCACAATCGAACCACGCATTGCCAAAGAAGCCTTGACGAGGAGACCGGGGGGCAGGAATCGGCGCCGGCTCGACCCGCCGGCCCCCGGCCCCTGACCACTGACCCGCCGAAAATATCGATCGCGCGGCAGGATTAGAGATGCGTCGCTGCGCGAAGACGCTACAAAGAAGCCCGTGAGGACGCACGCCCCGCCGCGCGACGAGAGCCTCCGCTTCGAGCGCATCCCAACCGAGGTCTTTGCGGACGCCGAAACCGCCTGCCGGGCCCTCGCGGCCCGCATCGCCGGGGAAATCCGCCACCGGGCGGCCGAGGGGCGGCCCTACGTCCTCGGCCTCGCCACCGGCTCGACCCCCCTGCCCCTCTACCGCGAATTGATCCGCCTCCACCGCCGGGAGGACCTCAGCTTCGCCAACGTCGTCGCCTTCAACCTCGACGAATACTACGGCCTGTCCCGTAGTCACCCCGAGAGCTACTGGGTCTTCATGCGGGAGCAGCTCTTCGCACACCTCGACATCCCCGAAGACCACATCCACCTCCCGGAAGGAACCGTCCCGCGAAGCGAAGTCTACGGGCACTGCGCCGGCTACGAGACGGCGATCGAGGCGGCCGGGGGCATCGACCTCCAGATCCTCGGCATCGGACGCAGCGGACACATCGGGTTCAACGAGCCCGGCTCGCGGCCCGACAGCCGGACG
>CAYPUM010000146.1:0-8304 GCA_964413545.1 uncultured Roseibacillus sp.
GCAAGGCGTCCATGGCCCGCCGGAGATCCCGCTCCGTGGCCACGGGTTCGGCGTTTTCGTCCGCGATCTCGTAACCGACATCGAGGCCCCGCGGTGACCAATTGTTCCCTCTTTGCGTCGGCCGCCGCCGGGGTGGCGAAGCGCACCTGCCCGCCCGGGTCGTAGCCGGCGAGTTCGGGCGGCAGGGCGGCCGCCGGCGGCGCGAGCACGGGGGCCGCGGCAAGGACGAGAAGCATCCTGTGACGGATTGCTCCCGGTCCCGTCGAAGTGATTGGATTCTTCACGCCTTCAGATCAACTCGACCACCAGGTCCGGATACACCGATACCTGGATCACCTCAAAGTGCCGGTCACGACAAACGACGGGAATCTGCCGGCTCATCGCCACGCTGGGGCCTTGCCTTCCCGATGGAGGCGCGACAGGATGCCCTTCATGAAGGGTTGCACGGGTCTGAAAGCATGCGCCAGAGTCTCCGGTTGCTGGCGGCACGTGGCGCCCGCTGGTTCGTCACCATGAAGGTCCGGAGCCGGTTGCTGGTCCGGCCGCCTCGGCTGGACCGGTCTTTGAGATGGGGATTCCTGCTGGGCGTCGGGTGCGGAGTCTTTGCGGCCGGGGAACCCGCCGACGAGGCGGGCTTTCGGGAAGCCGAGAGTGAATCCGAGTCGATCTTCGCGATCCTGCGGCGGAGGGACAGCCTTGCGGGCCGTGGCGAGCGTTCTCTCGCCCCCGAGTGGTTCGAGGCATGGCGGGGCTGGCGCATCGAGCGAACGGACCGCTTCGGGATCGACCTGACATGGTCCTGCGCGGCGCTCTGGCAGGCGGCGGTTGGAGGGGGCGACGAACGGACCGCCTCGTCGGGCGACTTCACTTGCGGAGGGAATTGGACCATGTTCGGGGCGAAGCAGGATCGGCCGCTCTCCTTGAACTTCCGCTTCCGCCATCGGCAGGCCTGGGCGCTGCGGAGCCCGGCTGAGCTGGGACGGGAACTCGGCGCGAACTGGGGCACGACGAACGGTTTCAACGACCGCGGCTTCGAGGTGCCCGATTTCTTCATGCGGCAGTTCATCGGATCGCGCGACCTCGAGCTGCGCTACGGGCAGCTGAGTGTCGAGAACCAGCTCGACCGCCACGCCCTTCGTGGTGCGTCGCAGTCGTTCCTGAACCGTGCCTTTTCCACCAATCCGGCGGTGGCCTTCCCGCGATTCGGGGCGGGCGCCACGATGCAGTGGGCGCCGTCCGGCGGCTGGGACTTCACTGTTGCGATCACGCAGGTGCAGGCCTCCAACGCGGGCGACCAGGTCGATTTCCAGATCGACTCCTCGGCTCTCTTCTACGGAGTCCAGGGTGGCTGGTCGTTCGACGGCTGGGGCGGAGATCCGGCCCGCCTCCAGGCGCTTTGCTGGTATGCGGACCCGGTGAGAGAAGCCGGTCGTTCGAGCGGTCATGGCATCAGCCTCACCGTCGAACAACAGTTCGAAGAGGAGGGGATTCGCGCTTTCGCGCGGTTCGCGCACGCCGCGGACGAAGCGACGGACGCCGCCAAGCTCGTCGCGCTCGGAATCGGCCAGACGCGGAGGGAGTTCGATCTCCTCGGCCTTGGCCTCGCGGCGGGCGATTCGTCGGCCACCGGGAACTGGCAGGGGGTGCTGGAGTGTTTTTACCGCCGGCAGATCAGTTCCGAATTCCACATCACGCCGAGCATGCAATTGCTGGTGGGCAACGGATTCGAGGGAGGCGGCGGCCTGCGCCTTATCCCCGGGGTCCGCGGGCGGCTGGCGTTCTGAGAGGACTCACCGTGAAGCCTTGCAAGAGGGTCGTGGTCAGGCCGCGGCGCAGCGCCTTCATCTTCCCCATCATGACCGCCACCTGGCCGCCGTATTCCGGGTAGACCCAGACCATCGGCTTGCGATCCGCCTTCGACTCGCCGCCGGTGATCACCGGCCACAGCGACTCGCCGTCGAGGCCGTCCGGCGTCTCCAACCCGGTCGCCTCGCAGAGCGTCGGGAACCAGTCGGCGAAGTAGCCCGGCGTGTCGCTGCGGGCGCCGGCCTTCACCTTGCCGGGATAGCGGACGATCATCGGCACCCGCAGGCCGCCCTCGTAGACGCTGCCCTTCCAGCCCTTTCTGACAAATCCGCTTGACACCTCAACGAAGTGTTTTACCAGTCTGACGAAAATGGGCGCTGGCTGCGCGTTGCCGCCTCTCTGTTGAAGGTTATCAGCGGGAAAATGTTTTTGCATGCAGCCACGCACCCACAACCTGAACCTGAAACACGAACGATAAAATGAAGACAACTGTATTGAGTGTAGTCCTCACCGCCGCCTTGACGGCGGCATGGAGCGGCCAGGCGACCGCCGGCTGTGGAACCTGCGGGAAGACCATCGTGGAGAATGCCGCCGCGATGGACGATTTCTCGACGCTGGTGAAGGCCGTGAAGGCCGCCGGCCTTGTGGAGACCCTCTCGGGGGACGGACCGTTCACCGTCTTTGCCCCGACCAACGAGGCCTTCGAGAAGCTCCCCGAGGGCGCTCTCAAGGACCTGCTGAAGAAGGAAAACAAGGACAAGCTGGCGGCGGTTCTCAAATACCATGTCGTTGCCGGCAAGGTCATGGCGGCTGACGTCGTGAAATTGAAGAAGGCCGAGACCGTCGAGGGGTCCGAGGTCGCGATCAAGGTCGACGGGAAAGAGGTGACGGTCGATGGCGCCAAGGTCGTCAAGACGGACGTCAAGTGCAAGAACGGCGTCATCCACGTGATCGACAAGGTCATCATGCCCAAGTGATCGAGGGCGGCCGATGACGACGAAGACTTCTGCCAACGGGAGGCCGGGTCCGGTCTCCCGTTTTTTCGTGTTCTCTCCCGGCCTGCGACGGGCCGGCGCCGCGCCCCGATGCCCCGGCCCGGTTCGGGTCGCGGGCGCCTTGCTGGTGTTGGCGTCGACCGTGGCGGCCGAGCCGCCCACCAGCGGTCCCGGTATTGAATCCATGGTCATTCAGGCCGTTCAGGCCGCGAAGACGATCCGGCACGAAGTGGAGTTCAGGAGTCCGTTGGGTTCGACGCGGCGGGAGGTGATGCTGGAAGGCCCCGCTTACCATTCCTTCTCGCTGGTGACAGGCCACGACCAACGCCGGGAGGAGGCCCGCTTCAATTGGTACCGGATCGCCGGGAAGAAGGAACAGGCCCCGCGGCGGGTGGCCGTTGTCGTGAAGGGAGAGAAGCCGTCGCGGGTCGAGTTCGGGGTGGGGCCGGCTCGCTTTTTCCTGGCGACCGCACAAGCCCTCACCAAAGGCCCCCCGCCGGCCGCCCCGGAGGAACTCAGTCACATGGTCGCCTACGGGATCAATGAGGAGGGAGACGCGGGTGCCGCGGGCAAGGTCGAAGTATCGACCGGCGGAGGAAAGATCACGGTCCGTCTCGGGCGTCCGCTGTTCCTTTGCGTTCCGGTCGAGGAATGGCATCATGCGGAGTATTTCCCGGTGGGTGACGCCGGATTTCGCCTTGTCGTCTACGAAACCATGGCCTTCGGGAAGGAGAACGCCCCGGAGATCGCAACGCTGGATCAGTTCAGTCTCGGTGCGCTCCGCCTGGAGCGGGCGGCGCTCGTGGGTGTGGCCGCCAGGGCCGCCGGCGACCAGTAGGGACCCCCCCCTCCCCGGCGAGTTTGCCGCCAGACAGGGTGGGGGATTTCGGAATTGATCGCCGTGCCGGAAGACGCTTTCCTTTCCCTCACCCATGAACACGTTTGACCACGCCGTCAGCATCCACCCCTACTTCAAGATCGCCGACCAGAACATGGAGGCGGCCAAGGGCTTCCTCGCGCAGTTCTGCGACTTGGTGCGCAAGAACGAGGAGGGCTGCCTGTTCTACAACTTCACCTTCAAGGGCAACGAGTTGTTTTGCCGCGAGGCTTACAAGGACGCCGGCGCCGTCATGGCGCACCTCGAGAATTGCGGGCCGGCGCTCGGGGAATTCCTGAAGATCGCGGAGGTGGTGCGGATCGAGGTCCACGGTCCGGCTCCCGAACTCGACCAGCTCAAGGAAGCCTTCGCCGATCTCGACCCCGACTACTACCTCTCCGAGTGCGGCATCGGAAACTGAGCCCCCCGTCGCCAGACCAGCGGGTTCTCGCCCTTGGCCTGAGGCTTGCCTCGCTGGTCGGTCCTTCAGTTTCCGCCTGTTCCTGGTGGGGCGGAAACGGGCGGCTGAGCCAGCCCGCTGGAACGCAACTCGCTGAGCCAGAAGCCGGGCAGGTTGCCGGCCAGCCACTCGCGGAGAGCCGGTTGCTGGTCAGCCGGGACGGAGTTCGCAAGGCGCTCGGAGTAGGCCGTGAGCGATTCCTCCATCTGTTCGGGCGTCACCAGTTCCCCGCGTCCCAGGACCGGCAGATCGGACCTCACCACCTCGGCGATTTCCTGGTAGAGCGAATCCTTCTGGGAACTGTCAAGGGCCAGGGCTCCCTGCAGCCCGGAGAAAAGGACGTTGGTCCGACGCTCGACGAGGTCTTCCACATGCTCCGCCTGCAGGCTCTCCCATGACGCGAGGGTGGCGGCATCGAGTTGTTCACGCAGCCAGCCATCAAGGCGGGAACCCGCCCTGAGAGGATCCCCCGAATCCTCCCCATACGCCTTCAGGAGTTCTTCCTCGATCGCCTCCTGGAGGGGCCCGTCCATCTGCACGGTAGCGAGCCATGCCTGCACCCGTTTGAGGCCGGACGGTTGGGAAACGGCCGCAGGCGATTCCGGTGTGGGGTTCCTCGCCGCCTCTTGGATGCGCTCCCGGAATTCCGCGGGGAGATCCGAAGCTGCGACTGCTCTCCGCTCCGCCGCCGGGGATCGATTCCCGGCGGCCCGGGCCGGCTCCGCCGTCCGCGGCGGCGGCGAGGAGGCCGTCCGTGGAGCTTTCCCAAAGTCCTCCCTATCATGGGTGGGCAGGAGAATCCCGACCATGAGCCCGAGCAGCGCACCACCAAGAAAGACCAACCACGTTCTCATAACCTCAGCCGAAAGCTAATCACTGCCACGGTCGTCGCAACAGACAAGTGCAGGGACGATCGCAAAAAGATGCACCCAATTCGGGCGGGGGGACGAATCATTGTGCGTTCCGTCCCGGGAGAACAGGTCTCCCGGGGGTCGAACTTCAAACCAAAATTGAGAAAATCAAGAGATGAAGAACTACCTTCTGCCAGCCACGTTTGGCCTGCTGCTTGCCGCGGGCTCAACCCAAGCCGCTCCTACCGCCGACTTCAAGCGCGGTGTCACTGTTGTTAATCCGGACGGCGGGTTCCTTGGCGCTGCCGAGTCTCTCGGCGTGCGCATCGCTCCCATCAAGGGGCCCTCACTGCGTTTCCCGATCATCGCGGGAAGCCTCGACCTTGCCACCGCAGCGGGCGAGATCCTTCACAGCAATGGAATCGAACTCTCTGCGGCAGGAACGGTAGCGGAATTTCGCAGCTTCGCCATCGACACCGCCAATCCGGAAGGGCCGGTGCTCACCGGGTTGGTGGTTGTCAACGAGTCGACCGTGGGCCGGGTTCCCTTGTTCAAGTTGGGATTGCCGGAACTCAGTCTCCCCTTGGAGGCGAGGTCCTTCTTCAGGTACCTCACGATTCCCGACGTGGAACTCTCCCTGACTGGGGCTGCGGCGGGGGCATTGAACGAGATTTTCGGTGTGTCCGCCTTCGCTGAGGATTTCCTTGTTGGCGAGGCCACCGTCTATGCTTGGGGACTTCGCACCTGAGCTTCGAGACTCTTTTCGGAGCGCTTCCGGGGTCCAAGTGACGCCGGAAGCGTTCTTCTTTCCGGGTCGCAAGCTTCCACTGCCGCGGGATCCAAGACGGCAGGCCGGGGCGCATTTGTGTGGGATTCGGTCTGCGTGAAACCGCCGCGTCGGCGGAGGGGGTGGGCGGAGGTGGCGCGGGGATTGGGGGAGCATGGATCCCGCGGGTCCTCGCGATGGACGATCCGAGGCGGGCGTCCGAGGCTTATCCAGAGCGACCCGGATTCGTGGTGGGGAGCGGAGTGGAGAAAGGCGAGGAGGCTGTTGGGGAACCCGGGAAGGAAGCGGGAAACATTGACGGACCCGGAATTTCCACGCAGTTTCCGCGGAAACTACGCGTGTCCTTTCGGAAGTCCCCGCGTCAGAATCACGCTTCAATCACTCCGGCAGGCTCAAGGGAACGACTGCCATGCTCCGGTCGCGCATGGCCGCGGTTGCGGAAGCGCCCTTGCAGCGTCCGGAAAAAGAGACCCAGCCATAGACAATCATGGAAAGCCAGGATCGTGAAGAAACCCTCCGCAAGGCACAGGAAGCCGGAGGCCTGAAAAAATACCTCCTCTTTGCCAGGCTCTCCGGTCCCGGCTGGCTGCAGGGGGCGATCACCCTTGGAGGCGGCTCCCTCGCGGGGGCCCTCTACCTCGGTGTCGTGGCCGGCTTCGGGCTCATGTGGCTGCAACCCCTCGCCATGATCTGCGGCATCATCATGCTCAGTGCCATTGCCTACGTGACCTTGTCCACGGAAGAGCGCCCCTTCGGCATGATCAACCGCCACCTTTCCCCGGTGCTGGGCTGGGCGTGGCTTGTGGCCACCATCATGGCAAACATCGTCTGGTGCATGCCCCAATTCAATCTGGCACGGGCCGCCATTCAACAGAACCTGGTCCCCGCGGTGGGGGACTCGGACCTCTGCACCGCCCTCATCTGTGCCGTGCTTCTCGCTTTGGCATTTTACGTCAACGTGCTCTACCAGTCCAAAGGCAGGGGCGCAAGGGTCTTTGACCTGATCATCAAGGGGATGGTCGGACTCATCGTGCTTTCCTTCTTTGCCGTGGTCATCACCCTGACAACCAGCGGCCAGATCCAATGGACGCGGATCCTCGGCGGCCTCATGCCGGACCTTTCCCTGCTCTTTCGGCCGGCCGCCGGCTATGCGGATCTTATCGCCCAGTCCTCGAATCCCGACTGGTGGCAGGCAAAGATCGCGGACGACCAGCGTGATATCATCATCACGGCCTTCGGCACCGCTGTCGGCATCAACATGACCTGGCTTCTTCCTTACTCTCTCCTGAAGAGGCGCTGGAGCCGAATCCACCGCGAACTCTCGATATTCGACCTCTCCATCGGGCTCTTTGTCCCGTTCTTCCTGGCCACCTCCTGCGTCGTCATCGCCTCAGCCTCCCAGTTTCACCTGCAGACCGCAGACGTCATTCCCGGCGCCGGCGACGCCACCCTTGCGGCTCTCGAGGAGACCACGGCCACTCCCCCCAATCCGGCAGACCGTGAATTGGCCCTGATGCTGGTGAAGCGGGACAATTTCCAGTTGGCGGAGTCCCTGACCCCCATAGCGGGCAAGGTCATTTCCCAGACGATCTTCGGGATCGGGGTCCTTGGGATGGCGCTCTCGACCATCATCATCCTCATGCTCATGAACGGATTGGCCTTCCAGGAACTCCTGAACCGGCCGGGTGATTCCAGAGCTCATTTCACCGGCTGCGCGGTAGCCGGGTTGGCCGGCACTCTGGGCCCCTTTATTTGGACCGGGGCCGCTGCGGCCGCCTTGGCCATCCCCACCTCCGTCATCGGCGGCTCCCTTATCCCCATCGCCTATCTCACCTTCTTCCTGATGATGAATTCAAAGCCCATCCTCGGCAGGCAGCGCCCCGAAGGCCGGGCCCGTTGGATCTGGAACGGCCTCATGGCCTTTGCCACCGCGGTGGCCACCTTCGGCTCCGTCTGGGTGCTCTCCGGCAAGGCCCACTTCGATAGCTGGAAAGGCATCATCCCCGCCGCCGGACTGCTTCTGCTGGCCAGCCTCTTCGTCATCGGCATCTTCTCCTTCCTCAGAGATCAAAAGGAACAGGAGTGAGCAGGGGCCAGTCAACGGTTCCCGCTTTTCTCCACACCGCGAGACAGCAAGACCAACAACCAACCGAAGGGAAGACAATCATGAAGACACTGCTGACAGGAACCGGAACGCTGACGGTCGCGCTGACGGCGCTGATCATGGCGCCACCTTGCGCACGGGGGGAACCTCCGGCAGGGGCGAAGGCCAAGCCCCTCTTCGAGGATGCCTTCAAGGGCGACAAACCCGGAGAGGGCTGGACGTGGCTGCGCGAACACAAGGAGCATTGGCGGATGAAGGACGACGGCCTCGAGATCCGGGTCGAACCGGGCGTGGCAGGCACCGTCAGGAATGCCCTCGTGCGCGATGCTCCCGACCGCAGCAAGGGCGGATGCATCGTCGAGGTCACCGTCACCAATCACACTGCGCCAACCCAGCAGTTCGAGCAGGCCGGCATCACGTGGTA
>CAYPUM010000147.1:0-8223 GCA_964413545.1 uncultured Roseibacillus sp.
CCCAAGCTCATCGACGCCTACGGCATCATGAGCGTGAAATCCGGCTCCGCCGACGCCGACCCGCAGGACTGGACGCTGAAGGGGTCGAAGGACGGGAACACCTGGGAAGTCCTCGACCAGCGCGCGGGTGAGATATTCGTCAGCCGGTACATGCTGCGCGAGTTCAGGGTGTCCAAGCCGGGAGAATACGCGCACTACCGCCTCGAGGTCACGAAGAACCATGGCTCGAAGCAGACGCAATTCGCGGAGTGGAACCTGTTCGAGCCGCCGACCCGTTGACCGGCACCGCCAGGGAGCGCCGACGTCCCGTCGGCATTCTCCCCACACCCCGCACAAACTTCGCACGATTCACAACCAACCAACACCTCATGCCCATGTCCAAGCCGACCCTCACCCGACGCCGCCTCTTCCTGCGCTCCGGCATCGCCGCCGGAGCGGGGTTGCTCGCCCGCACCGATGCCGCCAACAAACCAGCGGCCGGACCCGCCAACCCCGCCAAGCCCGCCGGCGATGCCCTGCGCATCGCCTTCATGACCGACATGCAGTTCGACGGCCCCCCGGTCCGCGACCACCGCTTCGGGCTCGCCGAACAGGGCAATCCGAACAATGGCGAGGGCTACAACATCGCCCTCCATGCCTGGCAGGCGATGATGGAGATCCAGCCCGACCTCATCTTCGACGCCGGCGACCTCACCGCCGACGGCGAGGACGAGGAGTTCCTCGTCTATCGCGACTGGATGAGTGCCATGCCCGCGCCGGTCCATCCGATCATGGGCAACCATGACCGCCAGCACGACTGGTTCCAGCCATACGGCCGGGGCTTCTTCTCGATCCTCGGCCAGGGAGCCGCGACCCGCACCCTCAAGGTCGGCAACCTGGTCTTCATCCTGGTCTCGCAGGATCACATCCAGCTCGGCCACGGCGCCGACAAGGAGGGGATCGACCCCATTTCGACCGCCAGGCAGGCGTGGATCCGCGGTCAGCTCGAGAAATTCTCGAAGGGCGGCAACAACATCTTCCTGGTCATGCACTACCCGCTCAACAACACCACCGCCTTCAGCGACAAGTGGTGGCGGACCAATCACCCGGCGTGGAAACGCACCTCCAACGAACTCAAGGAGCTGCTCACCGAATACCAGGACGACGTCGTCGCCGTGCTCTCCGGCCACGTCCACATGCAGTGGGACTGGAAGGACACCCCGGACGACAGGTGGGACCGCAAGGGCGAGACCGAGAATGTCGGCTTCTTCGTCGACGGCCGCAAGATCAACAGCGAGGAGCGCGAATACGGCCCGCACCAACTGCCGGAAGTCCACTTCCTCAACCTCCAGGCGCTCGACTGGCCGCATGGCCCGGCCCGGGACGCAACCGTTTACTACGCCGACGCCCGGCCGGGCAGCCGCGACTTCGAGCTGCTGACGATGCGGATCGAGGACAAGCAGATCGTCGACCGCTACCCGATCCGTCTCCCCCACCCCGCCGGCCTCGGAGACCGCAAACTCCGCTTCATGGAATCGGATCTCGCCATCTTTGAGAAGGCCCTCACCGTGCAGCTCGAGGAGGACGACTGGTTCCTCATTCCCAAGGGCGGGAAGGGCACGGTCGAGTTCCAGCAGCAGTGGGCGGAGCCCGTGGAGATCCGCGGCGTCACCGTCGAGGCCGAGGGCGGGACGCATGGCAACGTCCTCTACAAGACCTCCGACCACCCGCTCGGCGACTGGTCCGACTACAAGGCGGAACTGCCGAAGAAGGCGGCAAGGTTCTTGCGCGTGCGGATCGACTTCGAGGCCGGCCCCAAGGCGCCGATGCGCGTCCGCGACGTGAAGGTCGACACCGAGTGACAGACGAAAAACAGATGAAACGGGAACAGATGCTCATGAAACTGAAACTGATGATGTTGGCCGCCGTCCTCGTGACCGGGCCGAACACCCTTGCGAGCCGCCCGAACATCGTCCTGATCATGGCGGACGACCTCGGCTACGAGTGCCTCGGAGTCCATGGCGGCGCCTACGCCAAGACGAGAAACCATGAACGCGCCCACAAGATGATCAGCGAAGGCGAAACGGTCGAGGTCCTGGAAACAACACCCTACCGGACGCCGGTTCTCGACCGGCTGGCCGGCACGGGGGTCCGCTTCGACCATTGCCATTCCCAGCCGCTCTGCACCCCGTCCCGGGTGCAGATCATGACCGGCAAGTACAACTCGCGGAACTATCGCGGATTCAACCTCCTCGACCCGGACGAGACCACCTTCGCGCAGCTCCTCAAGCAGGCCGGATACGCCACCTGCATCGCCGGCAAGTGGCAGTTGAACGGCGGGCGCAAATCCAACGAGGAGATGCTCAACCGGCCGAGGCATTTCGGCTTCGACGAGTGGTGCCTGTGGCAGGTCACGACCGACGGCCGCACCAAAATCGACGGCCGGCGGGTCGACGGCCGCTACGCCCACCCGGTCCTGTCCATCAATGGCAAGCTCCACGATCGGATGCAGGACAAGTACGGCCCCGACGTCTGTACCGACTATCTTCTCGACTTCATGGCGCGCCACAAGGACGCGCCCTTCCTGGTCTACTACCCGATGATCCTGACCCACTGCCCGTTCACGATCACTCCCGATTGTCCGGAGTGGCAGGATCCGGCCACCCGCAAAGCGGAAAGCAACTACAAGGGAAATCCGAAATACTTCCCGGACATGGTGACCTACATGGACAAGCTGGTCGGACGGATCGTCGACAAGCTCGACCAACTGGGATTGCGGGACAATACGCTTGTCCTCTTCACCGGTGACAACGGAACGGACAAACCGATCGTCTCGACCTTGAACGGACGGCTGGTTGCCGGGGGCAAGCGCACGTCGACCGACTGGGGAACCCGCGTCCCCCTGATTGCCAACTGGCCCGGCACCGTGCCGCCGGGACAGGTGCGGGACGACCTGGTCGATTTCAGCGATTTTCTGCCGACCCTGTGCGAAGTCGCTGGCGTCAAGGTGCCCGGCGACCTGAAGATCGACGGGCGGAGTTTCCTGCCGCAGCTCACGGGCAAGCCGGGCCAGACCCGCGAGTGGATCTATGGCTGGCACTATCCGTTCGGGCGCAAGGACGGCGCCGAGTGGGCCCGGACCCAACGCTACAAGCTCTACCGGGATGGACGCTTCTACGACGTTTCAAGGGACGTGGTGGAAAGGGAGCCCATCGGGGACGATGAGTTGAGCCCGGAAACGCGGCGGATCCGGGACATGCTCCGCGAGGTGATCAACCAGAACACCCGTCCCGGCTTCCACGAAAAGAACTAACAACACCTATGATGAAAGGAACATGATTATGCAGAGAAGGAAATTCCTACAAATCACCGGCGCGGGCATGGGGCTCGCATCGACCTCCGGATGGGCGCGGGCCGCCTCGGCCCCGGACTGGGCTCTCGGACCATTCGTCAAGCGTGAGGAACCGATCCTGCGCCCGACGCCGGAGTCCGTCTTCCGCTGTCCGGTTCGCGGAACCGAGGTGCGGTGGGAGGAACGCAACGTCTACAACCCGGCCGCCGTCGTGCGCGACGGCAAGGTCCATCTCCTCTACCGCGCCGATGACATCAGCCCCGACCTCGGCTGGGGCCGGACCTGCCGCATCGGGCTCGTCCACAGCGAGGACGGCGTCCATTTCACCCGCCATCCGCAACCCGTCCTCTATCCGGACAACGACCAGTGGAAGCAGTACGAATGGGAAGGCGGCTGCGAGGACCTCCACGTCGTCGAGAGCGAGGACGGCCTCTACGTCATGAACTACACGACCTGGCGGGCCACCGGCACCGGCAAGAAGGACACCATGTCGATCGCCACGTCCCGCGACCTGGTGCACTGGACCAAGCACGGGCCCGCGTTCCGGAAGCATGCGCCTGACAAGGTGATGGGATCGCGCACCGGCGTGGTGGTGACCCGGCGGGAAGGGGACCGCCTGATCGCGGCGAAGATCGACGGCAAATACTGGATGTTCTTCACCCACCCCTGCGGCATCGCCTGGAGCGACAACCTGATCGACTGGGTCCCGACCGGCAAGGCGGTGTGGGGCGGCGGCGGCCGCGAGGCCGGCGCGATCGCCCTGCTCCGCGACGACGGCATTCTTCTGATGACGCAGGGCGGCCATCACAAGCTCGGCGCCTGGGTGTTGCGCCAGGCGCTGGTCGATCCCGCCGACCGGAAAACCGTCCTCAAGGAGCAGAAGGAACCGTTCCTCTGGCCGGAATACGAGTGGGAGAAGAGGGGCTTCACCGGAAACACCACCGTGTCCAACGGCCTCGTCCCCTTCAAGGGCAAGTGGATGCTCTACTACGGCGGCGCCGATCACGTGATCGGCCTGGCCACCTGTGCGGGTGCCTAGGAGCCTGTTGAAAGTCGTCGGAAATCAGTCGAGTTTGCCGGCCGCCATTTCGGTGAACGATAGCGAACGACCCGCCTTCGCGCTTCGCTTGCTTCGGCGAGGCAGGCGAGAGCGGATGACGAGGGAACGCGCCCCGCTCAATCGTCGATCGTAATCGTCGCCCGTCATCGTCAACCGGTCCGAGGCGAAGCCGACCCCGCGCTCCAACGGGATGAAACCGTTGGGGGCGGAGGGGTGGATCGTGGCGTCTTGGCTGACTGACCAGGCGCTCCAACGGGGTAAACCCGTTGGGGGCGTCCGCCCACGGGCCCCCGCGCCCCCGCGTCAGGCCCCCCGCGACCTCGCGTCGTGGGCGCCGATGGTCGGTCAGCTACCCCGCCCCGCCCCCAAAAAGGCCCCCGCGACCTCGCGTCGTGGGCCTGCCCCGCCGCAGCTCGGAGAGCGAAGGCGGGAGCCCGTCGTCCGTCAGCCAAGGCCCCGTCGAGCCCGTCGGGCGGCGCCGGGCGGTGACCGGGAAGCGCGCAAGCCGCCCCGCCGCGCGATGATCACAAAAGTCACACGAAACACGCACAATATCACGCATTTCTTCTTGACGCCAATCCAGCATTCGCGCGATCGAATGGCGCGACATGCGCGATGCTCCCGCGGTGGCGCCGCGTGCCGAAAAGCACATCCGTGACAAAAATCAAACCTCAAACAAGAGGCCACGGTGGCCGACTACGACGAGTTCCGCCTGTCCGACACCAGTTTGGACGAGGTGACACCGATTCCCGAGCCCGGCCCTGTCGCGCTCGCGGCTCTCGGCTTGGGACTGGTGATACGCCGCCGCCGTCGCGCCTGATCGAGCCGTCTCGCATCGCGAGGCTCTGTTCGCGGAGTGGTATCTGTTCGAGAAGCGGACGCGCTGATGAGAGGAAAATGGTTATGCAGAGAAGGAAATTCCTACGAATCACCGGCGCGGGCATGGGGCTCGCATCGACCTCCGGATGGGCGCGGGCCGCCTCGGCCCCGGACTGGGCTCTCGGACCATTCGTCAAGCGTGAGGAACCGATCCTGCGCCCGACGCCGGAGTCCGTCTTCCGCTGTCCGGTTCGCGGAACCGAGGTGCGGTGGGAGGAACGCAACGTCTACAACCCGGCCGCCGTCGTGCGCGACGGCAAGGTCCATCTCCTCTACCGCGCCGATGACATCAGCCCCGACCTCGGCTGGGGCCGGACCTGCCGCATCGGGCTCGTCCACAGCGAGGACGGCGTCCATTTCACCCGCCATCCGCAACCCGTCCTCTATCCGGACAACGACCAGTGGAAGCAGTACGAATGGGAAGGCGGCTGCGAGGACCTCCACGTCGTCGAGAGCGAGGACGGCCTCTACGTCATGAACTACACGACCTGGCGGGCCACCGGCACCGGCAAGAAGGACACCATGTCGATCGCCACGTCCCGCGACCTGGTGCACTGGACCAAGCACGGGCCCGCGTTCCGGAAGCATGCGCCTGACAAGGTGATGGGATCGCGCACCGGCGTGGTGGTGACCCGGCGGGAAGGGGACCGCCTGATCGCGGCGAAGATCGACGGCAAATACTGGATGTTCTTCACCCACCCCTGCGGCATCGCCTGGAGCGACAACCTGATCGACTGGGTCCCGACCGGCAAGGCGGTGTGGGGCGGCGGCGGCCGCGAGGCCGGCGCGATCGCCCTGCTCCGCGACGACGGCATTCTTCTGATGACGCAGGGCGGCCATCACAAGCTCGGCGCCTGGGTGTTGCGCCAGGCGCTGGTCGATCCCGCCGACCGGAAAACCGTCCTCAAGGAGCAGAAGGAACCGTTCCTCTGGCCGGAATACGAGTGGGAGAAGAGGGGCTTCACCGGAAACACCACCGTGTCCAACGGCCTCGTCCCCTTCAAGGGCAAGTGGATGCTCTACTACGGCGGCGCCGATCACGTGATCGGACTGGCCACCTGTGAGATCGAATCAGGTCCGAAGTCCGGCTGACCCGAGACCATCTCGCCAGCGAAATGGAAATGCGAAACCCAGCAAGATTCATGGAGCAATCCTACCGTGGCGGCTCTCCGGGGATGACGGGGCTGGCGGCGGGTCCGGCCGAATTCACATGGCTGCCTTCATCGTAATCCTAATCATAATCGTAATCATAATCCTACTCGTAATCCTACTCGACCTGTCGGATGCGGTTGACTACATCCCGGCCATGAAAACACACTTTGATCATGAGAAGTTGGATGTTTATCAAGATGCCGTCGGTTTTGTTTCCTGGGTTGATGAATTGCTCGATGCAATTCCCAAGGGTCTGGCCGTCTGCAATCAACTGGACAGGGCCTCAACGTCTATACCACTGAATATTGCAGAGGGAAACGGTAAGTACACCGCGCCAGACCGCTGTCGATTCTTCGACATTGCCCGCGGCTCTGCATTGGAATGTGCTGCCTGCCTTGACGTTCTGGTCGCCAGGAAACGCATTGACTCAGCCGATCCCGGCAAGGCCATCCTCGTGCGTATCGTCTCGATGCTCGTTGGGCTCATTCGTAGCACCTCTGCCAGTCGTGTGCATGAAGAGTCCGCTCTTTACTGCGCACAGCCGATTGAATGATTACGATTAGGATTACGATTACGATTAGGATTACGATTACGATTAGGATTACGATTACGAGCAGGGATCGGGTGTCCCAATGTTGAAATCAGAGGACATCCCACCCGCGAAAACACATCATGAAACGAAAGCACTCCCTTCCACTCCTCCCCCTGCTGTTCGCCCTGACCGTGTCGGGCACGTCGGCCGGGGCGCGCGACCTCACTTACGCCGACCTTGTCGAACGGCTCCACGACATGAAGCTGCTGGCCGTCCCGCCGGCTCCTGGCGAGAAGAGCGGGTGCTTCTCCAGCCGGGATCGCAGCTCCCAGTACGATGAGAGCCTGGGCGAATATGTCAACTGGCATACCAACCGCGACGCCTCCGGTTTTCTAGACCCGGACGGCACCATGATGAAAATGGACGGCCCCGGCGTGATCTGGCGCATCTGGTCGGCCATGCCCAAACAGGGCCATATCAAGATTTTCGTCGATGGGGCCGAGACACCGGTGCTGGACCAGCCCTGTATCAGCCTGTTCGACAACAGCAAGCCTCCCTTCGATTTCCCTGAACTGGTTCATGTGAAGGCCAAGGGGCACAACATGTTCGTTCCCATTCCCTTCCAGAAGTCGATCCGTGTCGTAGGGGTAGGGGGTAAGAAGGCGTGCACTTACTACCAGATCACCTATACCAAGTTTCCTGAAGGGACGACCGTCCCCTCGTTCACCGGCAGCTTCTCCGAATCCGATCGTGAGGCGCTGCGTAAGGCCAACGAGGTATGGGCCAAGCGTGGACCCGGGCTGTTTGTCACCGACGCGGCCAAGCCCACTGTCGCTGAGGTGACTTTGGCACCGGGGGAAGAGAAAGCCATCGCCGACTTCAACACACCCGGCGCCGTCACCTCGATCGTGCTGGACCTTCCCGAAATGGAACGCGAAGCATCCATCGACATCCTGCGGCAACTCACCATCAGCATCGCCTGGGATGGCGAAGCGAAGCCGTCGGTCTGGTCGCCCCTGGGAGACTTCTTCGGAACCGCGGCGGGCGAGAACCTCCACCGCACGCTGGCGACCGGCATGACCGAAGACGGCTACTATGCCAACTGGTACATGCCCTACCGCAAGGCGAAGCTGACCGTGCGCAACGATACCTCCAAGCCTCGGACGTTGAAGTTCACCATCCATACCGAGCCGGTCGAGGGGGATGTGTCGAAACTGCTGCGCTACCACTGCAAATGGCACCGCGACGACTTCAGCGGCTTCGACCGGA
>CAYPUM010000148.1:0-8210 GCA_964413545.1 uncultured Roseibacillus sp.
TAGCACTTTTCCTGGCTTCCGAGGGGGCACGCTATATCACCGGGGCCACCATCGACGTATCTGGCGGAATGCTGATGCGATAGCCGGAGACCCTGCCGGTTCGTCGGACCGGCTCAAACTTCGGCCTTGACGCGCAGGCTCATGGTCAGTTCATTTGAACTTTGTTCAAAAAGATGCCATGAAACACCGCCCCGCCCATGAGAAGAATGGGGCGCATGAGAATGATGGGAAGCGTGATTCCCATTCTTCCCATCCCTCCCATTTCTCCGGCCGCGTCATCCCGCCCCGCGGCGGCTACCGCACCCTGCTCTCCTTCCAGAAAGCCGAAGTCATCTACGACCTCACCTTCCGCTTCACGGAGAAGTTCCTCTCCCGGGGCGACCGCACCATTGACCAGATGGTGCAGGCGGCTCGCAGCGGGAAGAAGAACATCCTCGAAGGCAGCAAGGCGGGAACAACCTCGAAGGAAATGGAGATCAAGCTCACAAACGTCGCCCGCGCCAGCCTCGAAGAACTCCTCGACGACTACCGCGACTACCTGCGCGCCCGCGACCTGCGCCTCTGGGACAAGGATTCCCCCGAAGCCCGCTATGTGCGCAAAATGGGCCGCAAGACCCCCATCTCCTACGAGGACTACCGCCCGTTCGTCGAGACCCGCTCACCGGAAGTCATCGCCAACATCGCCATCTGCCTCATCCATCAGGCCAACTACCTCGTCGACCGTCAGCTTCGCCGCCTCGACCGGGAATTCGTGGAGAGCGGTGGCCTCCGCGAACGCATGACCCGCGTCAGGCTCCAGCGCCGCCAAGAAACGGGCCCGGGCTGAAAGCGGAGCCCATGGGAAACATGAGAATGATGGGAAGAATGATTCCCATTCTTCCCATCCATCTCCTTCCCATCCCGCGGGGGGCCTGTGGGTCAGGCCAGCAGATCCTCCACCGGTTTGACGGGTTCGACGCCGGTGAGGCGGACGTCGAGGCCCTGGTGTTTGACGGACAGGCGGTGGTGGTCGAGGCCGAGGAGTTGCAGGACGGTGGCGTTGAGTTCGTGGATGTGGACCGGGTTTTCGGTGATGTTGTATCCGAACTCGTCGGTGTCGCCGTAGACGATGCCGGGCTTCACGCCGCCGCCCGCCATCCAGACCGTGAAGCAGCGGGGATGGTGGTCGCGGCCGTAGTTGTCGCGCGTGAGCTTGCCCTGGCAGTATGCGGTGCGGCCGAACTCCCCGCCCCAGATGACAAGGGTGTCCTCGAGCATGCCTCGTTGCTTCAAATCCTGCACCAGGGCGTAGGAGGCCTGGTCGACGTCGCGGCACTGGAGCGGCAGATCGCGCGCGATGTCGCCGTGCTGGTCCCATCCGCGGTGGAAGATCTGCGTGAACCGCACCCCGCGCTCGGCGAGCCGCCGGGCCAGCAGGGCGCAGTAGGCGAAGGTGCCGGGCTTCTTCGAGTCGGGCCCGTAGAGGTCGAAGGTGGAGGCCGGCTCGGCGCCGAGATCGGTGAGTTCCGGGACGGAACTCTGCATGCGGAACGCCATCTCGTACTGCGCGATGCGGGTCTGGATCTCGGGATCGCCGAAGCGCTCGTAGGCGCCGGCGTTGACGGTGTTGAGGGAGTCGAGCATGCGGCGGCGGGTGGCCGGGTCGACCCCGGAGGGGTCGTTGAGGAAGAGGACCGGGTCGCCCGTCGAGCGCAGCAGGACCCCCTGGTGCTTCGAGGGGAGGGGGCCGGCGCCCCAGAGCCGGTTGAAGATGGCCTGGGCGTCCCGCTTGGCGGACCATGTGGCGTTCAGGACGACGAACGCAGGCAGGTTCTCGTTTGTACTACCGAGGCCGTAGCTGAGCCAGGCCCCGAGGCTGGGGCGTCCGGGGAGCTGGTTGCCGGTGCAGATGTAGGTGATGGCGGGATCGTGGTTGATGGCCTCGGTGTGCATCGACTTGATGATGCAGAGGTCCTTCGCCATCTTCCGGGTGTGAGGGAGGAGTTCGCTGATCCATGCCCCTTCGGCGAGGTTGGGCACCTTCTCGAAGGCGTATTTGCTGGGCGCGATCGGGAAGCGCTTCTGTCCGGACGTCATGGTGGTGAGCCGCTGGCCCATCCGGATGCTGTCGGGGAGTTCCTTGTCGAACCAGTCGCGCATGGCGGGCTTGTAGTCGAACAGGTCGTGCTGCGAGGGGGCGCCCGACATGAAAAGATAGATGGCGCGCTTGGCGCGGGGGGCGATGCTCCGGAACGCCGGCGGCGCCAGTCCCGCGGCCAGGCCGTCGCGCCGCAGGAGAGTGGCAAGAGCCGCCGCCCCGAGGCCGAGACCGCTGCGCTTGAAGAAATGACGACGGGTCTGCAGCGTGAGGCAGTCTCTCGATACGGTGTCCATGAGGGGCTTAGTTCTTGGTGAGGAATTCGTCGAGGTTCAGCATGAGGCTGGCGACCATCGTCCATGCCGCGAGGCGCTCCGGATCAGAGGCGTCGGAGGGACGGTCGCCGATCGCCACGAGGGCCCGGGCGGCCTCGGGGTGCTCCCGGTAATGCGCAAGGTGGCGGCGGAACGACTCCCGCAGCACGCCCCGCTCGTCCGGCCCCGGGGGGCGGGCAAGGGCGTGAAGGAACAGGCGCTCCGGAATCCCGTCATCGGGGGCTCCAAGGAAACGTTCCGCGAAGGCCCGGGCCGCCCGACGTATTGCGGGTCGTTCATGAACATCAGGGCGTGCAGCGGCGTGTTGGTGCGCTCGCGGCGCACGACGCAGCTTTCGCGCGAGGGCGCGTCAATCATCTGGGGCGGCGGCGCGGTGCGTTTCCAGAACGTGTAGAGGCTCCGGCGGTGCACCTTGCCGGGGCCGCGGTCGGGCTTGAAGCGGACCGTGTTGGAGCCGGAATATCCGACCGCCGACCAGAGTCCGTCCGGTTGGGGCGGTTTGACGGGCGGGCCGCCGGTCTGCTCGACGAGGAGGCCGGCCACCGCGAGGGCCTGGTCGCGCAGGGATTCGGCGTCGAGCCGGAAGCGGGGTCCGCGGGCCAGGAGGCGGTTTTCGGGATCCCGGCGGTATTGCTCCGGAGCGCCCTCGGAGCGTTGCCGGTAGGTTTCAGAGAGCACGATCGTCTTCAGGAGGGCCTTCACATCCCAGCCCGACTCGCGGAACTCGACCGCCAGCCAGTCGAGCAACTGCGGATGGCTGGGCCACTCGCCCTGTGAGCCGAAGTCTTCAGCCGTCTTGACGAGGCCCACCCCGAAGAGCTGTTGCCAGAAGCGGTTCACCGCGACCCGCGCGGTCAGGGGGTGCACCGGCATGAGGAGCCACCGCGCGAGGCCGAGGCGGTCGTTGGGGGCGCCGTCCGGCATCGGAGGAAGGAACTCCGGAAGAGCCCGCGGAACCTGTTCGCCGCGTTGATCGTACTGGCCTCGTTCAAGCACATAAGCAGGGCGCGGCTTCGGAAGCTCCTTCCAGACGAGAGTCGTCGGAAAGCTGTTTTCGGTTTTCTTGAGTTCCCGCTCGCTCCGGCTCACCGCCTCCCGAAGCGGGCGAAAGCGCTCCGCCGCCTCGAGGTCGACGTGCACGATGTAGTGGCGCTGCAACGCCCGGGTTTCCTCGCCGGTCAAAGCGCCCGGATCTTTCTTGATCGACGCGCGGAGGGGACCCGGCAACTTCGATTTCTCCCGGCCGCGCTCGTCCGCCAGCCAGCGGCGGAAGGACCGGTATTCCGCGGGCTTCGAGTGCTTGTCATCCTCGTTTCGGGCCGGGTCGGCCTTGTTGCCGGCCTCGGTGGAATCGTCCGGCTCGCGGTACTGGTAGCCGGCGATGGTTTCCTCGAGCGTGCGCCGGGCCGCGGCAAGCTCGTCGCGCAGCGCCGCGAGACGCATTTTCCCCTCGTCGTCGATGACGCGGACGACCGGCGCATGGGCCTTGCGGTTGCCGTCCATGGCATCCCCGTCGAGGCTGTTGAAGTAAGCGAAGAGCTGATAGAACTCACGCTGCGTGACGGGATCGAACTTGTGGTCGTGGCAGGAGGCGCAATTCGTGGTGAGCCCCAGCATGACGGTGCCGAACGTCGAGACACGATCGACCACGTTCCGCACGAAGACTTCCTCCTTGATGGAGCCCCCTTCGTTGGTGGTGACGTGGGCCCGATTGAACCCCGTCGCCACGAGTTGATCGGTGGCCGGAGCCTCCAGAAGGTCCCCCGCCAGTTGCTCGGTAAGGAACACGTCGTAGGGCATGTTCCGGTTGAAGACGCGGATCACCCAGTCGCGGTACGGCCACATCTCGCGGTAGTTGTCGAGATGCAGGCCGTGGGTGTCTCCGTAACGCGCGGCGTCCAGCCAGTGGCGCGCCATGTGTTCGCCGAACCGGGGACTCGCCAGAAGCCGGTCCACCACCTTCTCGTAGGCTTGCGGCGAGCGATCGGCAAGGAACGCCTCCACCTCCTCCGGAGTGGGCGGCAGGCCGTTCAGGTCGAGCGACACCCGTCTTGCGAGCTGACGCCGGCCGGCCGGGCGGGCGGGAGCCAGTCCCTCGTCCGCGAGGCGCCGGCGCACGAAGTGGTCGATCGCTTCCGGGCCGCCGGGCCCCGCCGGGCGCTCCGGCGTCACGAACGCCCAATGCGACTGGTATTCGGCGCCGGATTCAATCCAGCGCCGCAGCAGATCGCGCTCCCCGGGATCCAGCGCCTTCCCCGACTCCGGGGGCGGCATGAGATCATCGTCGTCGCTGGCGGTGATGCGAATCCAGAGCTCGCTGCGGGCCGGGTCTCCGGCGACGATGGCCCCGGCATGCGCTTCAGCCTCGAGGTCGAGGCGCAGACCGGCTTTCCGGGTGCCGGAATCGGGACCATGACAGTGAAAGCAATTCTCCGAGAGAAGCGGCCGGATATCCCGGTTGAAGACGATCTCCTCCGCGCCGCCGACGCGAACTGAGACCGCAAGGAAAACGGCCGCCATGAGGGGATTTCGCATGAGCCTCGAATACGGGAGGTGCGGGGGCCGGATTTCAAACTCCGGTCCGCCCGTTCGTTCAGTTTAGCCCAAGTCGCGCCGTTGGGGAGGGATTTCCTGAAATTTCCTCCCACGGCGAGCGGCGGGCGCCCGCGGGCGCCTCGCGAAAGCGACATTGCATCGGGAGCTACCCCCCCGGTAGAAGCACGTGCTCACCGGCGTCCGCACCCCATCACGTCGCCATGTTCGGACTTCCCCTCGTCGACATTGTCGTCATCATCGTTTACTTCGGATTTGTCCTCGCCGTCCTCGCCGTCTTCGGCATCCTCGGCTTCATGCAGTTGATGCTCACCTTGGGCGGCTGAGGACCCGCCATGCAACGACCCGACCCGAACCAGCCGGCGGACACGACTCCGCGCGTGCGCCTCGAAGCAATCCTCCGCCGGGAGGATCCGGGGCGCTTCGTCTATGCTCCGAACTACTGGCAGTGGTTTTCCCACCACCAACGCCACGGCCGGCTGCCCGGCGCCCTCGCGGACTGCCATGACCAGCTCGACATGCTCGCGGCGCTCGGCGCCGACGTCTTCAGCCGCAACATCTACTGCGACCAGCGTCGATGCTGGTTCGGCGGGCTGTCCGCCGAACAGCTCGACGGCGCCGAATGCGTCCAGTCCGAAGAGGAGCATCCCAACGGAGACCTCCTGCTCGATCGCGCCTATCACCTTTCCTCGGGGATCCTTGCCGAGCGCCGCCGGCACATCGCCGCCGAGTCGACCCTGGTCCAGGAACGCTTTCTCGTCGACGACTACCAGACGCAGCTTCCGCTTCTCGAAGAGCTCGTCTCCGCCCGCAGGTGGACCTTCGACGAGGCGCGCTGGCGCCGCTGGCAGGACCGCCTCGGCGCCCGCGGCCTCCTCGTCGCCGGCGAGTTGTTCAGCCCGCTCAAGCTGCTGCACCTCGTCATGGGCCCCGAACAGACCACCTACTTCCTTGTCGACGCGCCCGATCGCGCCCGGGCGGTGCTGGACGCCCATGAAGCGGCCCAGCTCGAACTGGTCCGCCAGATGGCCGCCGCGGGGGTGCCCGCCATGATGGCCATGGACAACCTCGACAGCGTCTTCCACACCCCGCAATACGTCGATTCCTACTGCGCTTCCTTCTACGAGCGGGCCGCCTCGATCTGCCACCGGCACGGCAGCACGTTCTTCATCCATGCCTGCGGCAACCAGAGGGTCAATCTCGCCCGCATCGCCTCCTGCGGCGTCGACGGTCTGGAAGGCGTCGCCTACCCTCCGCTCGGCGATGTCGAACTGCACGAGGCGTTCGAAGCCGCCGGAGACCGCTTCATCATCACCGGAGGCATCAGTGCCGTCGAGACCGACCGCCTGACCTCCCGTCAGGCGGTATTCGACTATCTCGGAGCGCTGATCGAGCGCCTCCGCCCGTTCCGCCACCGTTTCATCCTCGCCTCGAGCTGCAACACCGCCATCTCCGCCCCATGGGAAACCCTCCTTCACTTTCGCGACGCCTGGCTTGAGTTCCGCTGAGGCGCTTCGGGACCCTGCCGGTCGCGCACCTTGGCCCCGCCGCCGGTCTCGTGCCGGTGGAGGCAGCGGGTGAGGCATAGCTCCCCCCCAGCGTGCGACTCCCCAAAAAATGGTTTGCGCCCCGGCCCGGACGCGAGAAGCATCCCCGTAGCCTTCCCCTTCGAATCCCCGGATTCCATGAAATTCGCCATCTGCAACGAACTCTTCGGCGACGTTCCCCTCGCCGAAGCGGCCCGGCGGGCCGCCGCGCACCGTTATGAAGGGATCGAGATCGCTCCGTTCACCCTGACGGACGACCTCCGGACGATCAGCCCGGCCGGGGCCCGCGCGCTCGGCGAGCAGGTCCGGGAGGCCGGTATCGAGGTCGTCGGCCTCCATTGGCTGCTGGCCAAGACCGAAGGCCTCCACCTCACCACCCCCGACGACGCCGTGCGGCAGGCCACCATCGACCACGCCCGGCGCCTCGCCGATCTCTGCCACGCGATGAACGGCCGCCTCATGGTCTGGGGCAGCCCCGACCAGCGGAACCTCGAAGCCGGGTGGGAATACGAACCGGCCTTCGAGCGCGCCGCCGCCGTCCTGCGCGCCGTCTCCGAACACTGCGGCCCGCTGGATGTCACGATCGCCGTCGAACCGCTCGGCCGGCGTGAAACCAACTTCCTCAATACTGCGGCGGAAGCCGTCCGGCTCTGCCGCGCCGTCGATCATCCCGCCTGCAAGCTCCACCTCGACGTCAAGGCGATGAGCGACGAATCCATGCCGGTCGCCGGCGTGATCCGGGCCTCCGCGGACTGGACGGTTCATTTCCACGCCAACGATCCCAACCTCTACGGGCCCGGCATGGGCGACGTCGACTACGCCCCGATCGTCGAGGCTCTACGTGACACCTCGTATCAAGGCTGGGTTTCGGTCGAGGTCTTCAGGTATGATCCGAGCCCGGACGCCGTCGCGGCCGCCAGCATGGAGAACCTCCTCGGGTATTTCCGGGCCTGACCGGCCCCTTCCACCCTCTCCCCCCGCATCATGAAATTCACCGGATTTGCAGACGAAGCATCGCGCGACCTCGAGACCCAGATCGCCGCCACGCGCGAAATCGGCTGGACCGCCATCTCGGCGCGGATGATCGGCGGCTCCAACATCCACGACCTCGACGAAGAGGAGTTCGCCCGGGTGGCCGATCGGCTCGACGAAGCCGGCGTCTCGGTCTCCGAGTTCGGCTCCCTGATCGCCAACTGGGGAAAGACCGTCGATTCCGATTTCTCGCTCACCGTGGCCGAGGTCGAACGCGCCATCCCCCGCATGAAGCGCCTCGGAACGCCCCTCGTTCGCATCATGTCCTACGCCCAGAACCCGTGGGGCCAGGACCAGCACGAGCAGGAACGGTTCCGGCGCCTCCGCGAGATCGTCAAACGCTTCGCCGACGCCGGCCTGACCGCCGCCCACGAGAACTGCATGAACTGGGGCGGCTTCTCCGCCGCCCACTCGCTCCGCCTCGTCGAGGAGGTCCCCGGCCTCAAGCTTGTCTTCGACACCGGCAACCCCGTCTTCCAGCGCGACCGGTCGAAGCCACGGCCCGACGGGTCGTTCCCATGGCAGGACCCCCTCGAGTTCTGGCAGGCCGTTCGCGACCACGTCGTCCACATCCACGTCAAGGACGCCCGGAACCCGGATCAAGACGGCTGCGAACCGGAATACACGATGCCGGGCGAGGGCCACGGCCGCGTGCGCGAGATCCTC
>CAYPUM010000149.1:0-8204 GCA_964413545.1 uncultured Roseibacillus sp.
TGCACCGGCAACAGCGGCGGCGGCACCCAGACCTCGATGCTGATGGCCCTCGACGAGCGGATCAAGGCCGCCGCGCCGAGTTGCTATTTCCACACACTCAACCGGCAGATCGAATCGCCCGTCGGCGACGCCGAACAGAACATCCACCGGCAGCTCGCCGCCGGCCTCGAACACCCGGACTTCATCATGATGCGCGCCCCGCGCCCGGTGCTGATCTGCGCCGCCTCGCGTGACTTCTTCGACATCGACGCCGTCTGGGAGAGCTTTCGCTACGCCAAGCGGCGCTACACCGACCTCGGCCATGCCGAAAAGGTGGCCATCCTCGAAAACGCCGCCGGCCACAACTACAACCGCACCCAGCGCGAGGGGGCGGTGCGCTGGATGGCGCGCTGGCTGCAGGGCCGCGTCGCCGACATCACCGAGCCCGAAATCGCGTTGTTCCCCGACCGCGAGCTGCGCTGCACGCCGCGCGGGCAGGTCATGCTGCTGCCCGGCGCACGCTCGATCTACGACCTCAACGCGGAATTCGAGGAGACCCTCGCCAGGCAGCGTGCCGCGCGGCTGGCGAAGACCACCCCCCGCGAGCTGCGCGCCGAAGTCCGTGCCATCGCCGGGATCCGGCAACTCGATGCCCTGCCAGCACCGCGCGTCGAGATGGGCGCGCCGCGATCGGTGGACAAGGGTGCCTCGCGTCCGCTGACCATCCATCCAGAGGCGGGGATCTTCCTGCCGGCGGTCCTGCATGAGCCGGCCGGGGACAAGCGTCCGGCCGTGCTCTTGCTGCATGAGAACGGCAAGGACGCGGTGGCCGGTGAGGCGGCCCGGCTGATGCGCGCCGGCCACCCGGTTCTCACCGTCGATCTGCGTGGCACCGGCGCCACCTTCCCGCTCCCGCAGACCAAGTTCGGCGAGGCGATCGGCAACGACTGGCAGGATTACTTCCGTGCCTACGTGCTCGGCCGTTCTTACGTCGGCATGCGCGCCGAGGACATCCTCGTCTGTGCCCGCTGGCTCGCCCGGCATTGTGGAAGCGAGGCGGTCGCCGTCCGCGCCACCGGACACGCCGGCGTCCCGGCGCTGCACGCCGCGGCCCTCGAACCGGACCTCGTCCGCGAACTCCACCTCGATGACACCCTCGCCTCGTGGCGCGAGGTCGTCAGCCGGGGCCCCACCCACAACCAGCTCATCACCACCGTGCACGGCGCCCTGCGCGTCTACGACCTCCCCGACCTCGCCGCCCTGCTCGGCAAGCGCCTCACCACCGACAGCGACCCGACCCAATCGACCAACCCACCCCCGCTCCCGCCCGATCCTTGAGCCGGCCCTCCGGCGGCCCGCTCGCGGCCAACCGGGAAACCCATTCCCTGCCCGTATGGCTCTCAGGGGATCAGCTTCCGATCGGGGCTTCGATACGGAATGGCCTCCGGCAGGTGGCTCGATGAGTCGATTTGGAAAGCCATTTGCCAGCCTCAACGAACCTTGTCCGAATGACCTTGATCGGAGCCGCCGATCTGGCAGAGCTTGCAGAGATGGACTTGAGCCAAATACCCGGAGCCGACATGCCGGCCAAGCTTGGCAACCGACTCTGTGGATTCCATGAGGATTCCATGAAATCGAACAGGTCCCCGTGCCCTTCGGTGGGGCGCCGGAATCTTCCAATCACCTGCCAATGCCCATGAATTCAGACCAAACGCAACCGGACGGGGGAGTCCCTCCCGCTCCGCCACCGTTCTCCCTCCGGCCCATGGACCTTTCCGCCGCCATCGCACACTGCCTCGCGAAACCCGGTGCCGGGGAGACCACCCCCTTCGGCCCTGAGGTCCTCGTCTACAAGGTGGCAGGCAAGATGTTCGCCCTTGCCGACCCCGATGACGTCCCCCCGCGCATGAATCTGAAGTGCGACCCCGGCCGCGCCCTCGAACTGCGCGAGCAATACGAGGGGATCATCCCCGGATACCACATGAACAAGCGCCACTGGAACACCGTCCTCCTCGACGGCTCCATCCCAGGCGATCTCATCCGCGACCTCATCGACCACTCCTACCACCTCGTCGTCGCCTCCCTCCCGAAATCAAAACGCCCCCCGCGCGAACCGGCCCCCTGATCACCGGGCCGTCAATCAAGGTGGAGACCCTGACGGCTGCCTGCGCCGCCATTTGGTCAGAAGAGCCACGGTCCACTGGAATTTGCGGGCCGTCTCCCGGATGAGGAACGGTTCGTCGCGTTGCTCGACAAGATCAAACGACGACCCGAGCTTCTCGCGCAGCCAATCGAGGGTCGTTCCCGCCGGCCAGTTGCCGGGAGGGGTGAAGTCCTCGAGCCACGTGCAGGGCGTGGCCAGGATGAGTTCCCCGTCGGGCCGCACCAGTGACGGAAGGCGGGCAAGAAGGCGCTGCGGCTCCGATAGCCGGCAGAGCAGGTTGGCCGCGAGAACGCGATCGAATTCCCCGAGATCGCCGCGGAGATTCATCGCGTCCCCCACCTCGAACCGCACCCGATCCGGGTGAACCCCGTCCGGCAGATGCAGCGTGACGCGATCCTTCCGGTTGCCCTCTTCGAGGCGGTCCGCCGCGATGCGTCCCGCCTCCTTCAAATGGTTCGCTGCCGCAATGAATGCCGCGGAATAATCGACCCCCACCACCGCCCGGGCCGCTCGGGACAACTCGAACGAGGAGCGCCCGACGGCGCACCCGAGATCAAGCGCCCGCGCGACTGCGCCATCCGAGAACCGCCCCACGATGCGCGCCGGAAATCCCAAGGCCTCCCGGGGACCCTGCGGCCATGGAAGGACATCCTCTGCTTCGCCGAAGTGAAATACAAGATACTCCGAAACGAGCCGGCCGGTCTCGTAGATGTTCATGCCGTCCGGCCCGCCGCCAGAGCCTCTCGCACGTAGCGGCCGGGGCGAAAGTTCTCGATCAGGATCTCGGTCTGATCGCCCCGTTTCATGCGTACCTCCTTCACGTTGAAGTTCGGCGTCTTGTGAGGGGCGAAGAGGATGTCGTCATGGGTGCTGTTCTCGTGGACCTTGAAGAGGTCGGGGGTGATGTCGCCCCCCAGATGGTCGTCGCGGCCGGTCGCGAGGTGGCAGGTCCCAAGGACTTTCTCGTCCTGGATATCCTGGTAAGAGACCGGCAGCACCTGCGTCCCGAATCCCAATTCTCCCAGCGTTCCCGTCATCGGGTCGTCCGCCAGACGCGCGTTGTGCCGGTCGATGGTCTCCTGGTCGCCGGCGATGAGGGTGGCTTTCCTGACGTCCCGGTCCACGACCTCGAGCACCCCCAGCGTGCCGTCCTCGTATTTCATCGGAAACTGGCCGCGCGCATCGCGCGGCACGAAATAGACCTCCCCCGCCGGCAAATTGGCCACGTCGGGAGTCCGGCCCTTGCAAAGTCCGTGCGATTTCTGCGCCTCCTGCCCGTCCAGACCGAGCCACGCCGTCAGAACCCGGCCATCCTCCAGCTCAAAGTCGATCTCTATCTCGTCGGCATGATTCATGGCGAGACGCATCCGCTCCGCATCCGCCGACACCTCGTCGTAATCGACCGCCAGCCCCGACTTCAGAATCACGTCGTTCATTCCGTGCATCGTGGCGCCGCGAAATCCAAACTCCTTGCACTTCGCGGTGAGTGGCGCTGTGGCCGAAAATGTCGAGATGCACAAAATAATGTCGTAGTTCGGATAAATGTCCCGATCCAGCGAGAGTTCCCTCCCCTCGACATCCCATACCTGATCGGATAGGTCCAGATTCGACCCATGGGTGGACCGGTATGCGAACATCTCCCCCCCGCTCAGCCCCAGCTCCGCCATCACCCCGCCGTGCAGGTTCGCATGGAAGTGGCGATGCGCATTCTTCTGCACCTCGAAACCGTCGCGATCCAAAAAGGCAAATCCCTTCATCAATGCGGCCGGATCGTCGAAATCGGTCAGAATGCAGATTCGGCACCCCGAGGTCGGCTCAAAAACGGTGTTTAACAAGCGGCCAACATCAAAGGCCGGAAAGGACCTCCGCTCCGGATGGAGCATGATGTCTTCGGAGAGATAGTCGGGCAGGGCCTCGTTCGTCGCGGATTTCATGGCGCGTTCGAGCTTAACTGCGTCTCCCGCCAGCGCAAGGATGCCCTTTTCTCCCGGATCAGTCGCCCGGGGCGGTTGTCTGGTTAATTGATTTCCGGGGGCGGCGTTTTCAGGAGGCGCAGGGCGCTGAACCAGTCGCGCAGGCAGTCGATGGCGGTGCGCAAGAGGAGGTCGAGGAGGTGGCGGCGCTTGCGGAAGATGCCGCGCAAGGGGCGGGGAAATAGCAGGGGGCAGTCCAGAAATAGCAGGGGGCAGTCCAAATCTTTTGACAATCGGCCTCCCAACAGATCGTCACCCCGTATCTGTCCTCGCATCCGTTGCCTGCATCCGTACACGGCCGCCCCCCCTTCAAGGAAGAAAAGATGACATGGGGCTAGAGTCCTTGAAATCCAGAAGTCGTCACAAATGAGTCAAGGTTTCCGGCAGCAAGGTTGTCCTGCCTGATGCAGGGTGCAAGATTCAGGATGCCGCCCCGTGTTCCCTGCATCCTGCATCTTGAATCCTGCATCTTGGTCCGAGGCTTGCCTCGCCAGTCAACGTTTTCCGCTTCCTGTCCGGGTTCGGTCTCGATCAAGGGGTCTTCCGCAGCATCTGCGGGACCATTCGAGCTCTTGCAGATGCCTGCACCGGCCATTTTCCGGCATCGGAGGAAGCGCCAAGGGCCCGCCAACCGCCAACCGCCAACCGCACCCCGCATCCTGGTTTGGGGCTGCGCCTTGATGGTTGCTCGAAACTCCTCGCGAGGATCTCCGTATAGGCTTTGTGACTCTTCTGGCATCCATGAAATTCCATCTCGCGAGCCTTTCGTTTCTCGTCGTTCCATATTTGGCAACCGCCGAATGGGAATGGAAACGCGACGGGCATCGGTCCGTTGAACTCCTTGGCGAGGAGGGCGCGCTCGTCCGCTTCCTGGTTGATCCCGCGCCAAGAGATCCGCACTTCGACCTCCTTGCCACCCCGGACGGCCGGAACCTCGTCTGGGTCGCCCCCTCCGACCACCGCTGGCACTACGGCCTCTGGTTTTCATGGAAACTCATCAACGGGGTCAACTTCTGGGAGACCGGCCGGTCCGGCGCCTCCCGGGGCCGGACGGAGGTTCTTGATTCCGTCATCGTGGCGGACAAGAACATCGCAGCGGTCCGCTACCGCCGCCTTTATCGTCTTCCGGAGGCCGATGATCCGGTCATGGAGGACAAGGTGGTCCTCCACCTGCGCCCCCCGCGCGACGGGGGTGGACCGCAAGTCGACTGGTCGATCACCACGAGGGCCTTCGTGGATGTCGAACTGGGCCGCACCCCCCTCCCCGGCGAACCCGGAGGCAAAGCCCATGGCGGATACGGGGGGTTCTCATGGCGGGGAGCCAGGGACCTCGCGAAGGTGCGGTTCCTCGACAGCGAGGGACGCGTGGACATGAAAGGGCATCGCAAGCACGCCCGCTGGATGAACGCCACCGGGAACCTCGATGGCAAGCCCGCCGGCATCGCGCTCTTTGACCATCCCGACAATCCCGGCCACCCGACGAGCTGGTACCTCGTCCACCGAACACTGAAGCACGGCCCGTTCTGGTACATGAACCCCGCCCTCTTGCAGCCCAAGCCGCTGCGCCTCAAGAAGGGCGGCTCCTTCACCCACCGCTACCGCGCCCTCGTTCACGACGGCGCCCTCGATCCCGCAGCTCTCGACGCCAAAGCCAAGGCCTTCGCACGGGAGGCGGACAAGAACGAATGAGGAACCCGGCCAGGCGCGAGGGCGGCACGGGGTGCTCCCATCCTTGCGGCATTCCTGATCGAATCCTTCGCGCGGATTGACCGCCGGGTGCGACTGGTGTTGTGTCTCGACGCACATGGCCGAGATCACCCGTGACCGCCTCGCCGAGGTTCTCGATGAAGTTGCGCTCCTCCTTGAACTGAAGGGCGAGAATCCCTTCAAGGTGCGGGCCTATCGCCATGGGGCCGAGGTGGTGCGAAGCTTTGAAGGAGACATCGTGCAACGCGCCGTGGAGGGGAACCTCGGCGACATCAAGGGACTGGGCGAGGCGCTGCGCAAGAAGCTCGGCGAATTGGCCGCCACCGGCCGCCTCGGTTACCATGATGATCTCCGCGCCTCCTTTCCGGAGAGTCTCTTCGGGTTGCTCGATCTCCAAGGCCTCGGGCCCCGCAAGGTCAAGATCCTCTTTGAATCGCTCGGGGTGGACTCGGTCGAGGCCCTCCGCGCCGCCTGCGAGTCCGGCCGGGTCGCTTCCCTCCCCGGATTCGGGGTCAAGAGCAGCGACAGGATCCTCGCCGCCATCGCCTCGCGCGAGCAGTTTGCGGGACGTTTCCTGCTGGTGGAATGCGCGCCGGTCGCGGAGCATGTCCTCGCCCATCTGCGCCGGCACCCGGATACCGTCCGGGCCGAGGTGGCGGGTTCCTGCCGCCGCGCCAGGGAGACCGTCCACGACCTCGACTTTCTGGTCGCGACCCGCGAACCCGCCTCGCTCACGGCCCATTTCACGGCTCTCCCGGAAGTGGCGGAGATCATGGCCCACGGCGACACCAAGGCTTCGGTCCGGCTCGAGAACGGGCTGCAGTGCGACCTGCGCGCCGTCTCGAACACCCAGTGGCCCTTCGCGCTGATGTATTTCACGGGCAGCAAGGAACACAACGTGCAGCTCCGGCAACGGGCCGGAAAGGCGGGCCTCACCCTGAACGAATACCAACTCGCACCGGCCGCGAAGGCCGGCCCATCGGCGCCGCTCCCCGAGATCACCGGCGAGGACGACATCTACCGCGCGCTCGGTCTCGATTTCGTCGTTCCCGAGCTGCGCGAGGGCCGCGGCGAACTCGACGCCGCCGAGGAAGGCGCCCTCCCGCGGCTCGTCGAACAGGACAACCTGCGCGGAACCTTCCACTGCCACACCACCGCGTCCGACGGGCGCTCGTCACTGGAAGAAATGGCCGCCGCGGCCCACGACCTCGGCCTCGGCTATCTCGGCATTGCGGACCATTCAAAGTCGTCCTTCCAGGCGCGGGGACTCGACGAGGAGCGCCTCGCAGCCCAAATCGCGGAGATCCGCGCCCTCGACACGGCCTACGACGACTTGCGGCTGTTCGCCGGCAGCGAAGTCGACATCCTCAAGGACGGATCGCTCGACTTCGACGACGCCGTGCTGGCCGGCCTCGACTACTGCGTGGCCTCGATCCATGCCTCCTTCAACCTCCGGGAACGGGAAATGACCCGTCGCGTGGTCCGTGCCATGGAGAACCCACACGTCACGATGCTCGGTCACCTCACCGGACGCCTTCTGCTTCGCCGCGACCCGTATCCGGTCGACCACGAAGTGGTGATCGACTGCGCCGCGGAGACCGGCACCGTCATCGAACTCAACTGTTCCGCGATGCGGATGGACATGGATTGGCGGTGGTGGCGCCGCGCGCGCGACCGGGGCGTGCGATGCGCCATCAACCCCGACGCCCATCATGTGCGGCAGCTGCAACTTCTCCACTTCGGAGTCCGCATGGCCCGCAAGGGCTGGCTGCGGAGGGAAGATATCGTCAACTGCCTCCCGCTCCCCGAGATGGAGGCCTGGCTCCGCGCCCCCAAACCCCGGCGAAACGCGCCCTGAGATCCCCCTTTTCGGGCTTTTCCCGGGGCCGCGCCTGTCCTATGGTGCCCGCCGCATGACGTTCGGGTGCTCATCCCCCGCCGGCTTCCTTGCCGTCTTGAGCCTCGTCTTGCTTGGATCTCCGGGCGCCGCCCGGGACGCCTCGCTGGGCCAGTTCGATCCTTCCGACATGTATTTCCAGGCCTGGCTGACGCTGCGGGACGCCAAAGAGGCTGCCGAACGGGAGCAGTTTCTCGAAGCCTTCGAGAAGTATGACCGGGCCAAACAGCTCTTCGACAACGTGGCCCTCTATCACCCCGGCTGGAAACCGGACCTGGTCCGGGTCCGGCAGGAATCCACCCTCGCGGCGATGGAGAAGATCCGCGCCAAGGCCTTCGCCGAGCGGCGCCGGGAGGAGGCCAAGGTCGAGGATCTCGTGAACGTCCCCGAACAGGCCGCTCGTCCCGCCAAGCCCCTCGAAGTCCCGCGCATCGCTCCCGAACAACGGGCCGAGGTGGCCGAACTCCAGAAACGCATCCAGGAA
>CAYPUM010000150.1:0-8183 GCA_964413545.1 uncultured Roseibacillus sp.
AACCCGCTCCAGTTCCGCAACATCTGGGCCGTCCCGCTGCGCTGACACCCCCCCCCGCCATTCGCTGTTTGTCACAAGAGAGGTTCCCGAAACCCCGTTCAATTCCGCTGTTGCCCGCGCCTCTCCTCGTGCCATGATTCCGGCGTCATGCAATGCCTCCGCCCGGCGCTCTGGCTTTCCGTGCTGTGGTGTCCTGCCTGCCATCGACCCGAAACGCCCTCCGAAATATCCGGGCCTCCCAAACCCATCGCGGCCTCCGTCGTCAAGGCCGCCGCCCGCCAGTTGCCGGTCTATGAAAAGGTCATGGGCACCGTCCAGCCCGAGTTGCAGGCCACCGTCTCGGCCAAGGTCCTCGGACGCCTCGTCGAAATGCGCGCCGTGCCGGGCATGACCGTCAAACAAAACGAACGCCTCGCAAAAATCGAAACCCCTCAACTCGAAGCGGCCCTCAAACGCGCCGAGGCCGAACTGGCCAATGCCGCCAGCGAAGCGAAACGCTTCCGCGCCCTCCGCGACAGCGCCTCGGTCTCGAAACGCGAGATCGATCGCGTCGAGGCCGACCTCGACATCGCCGCCGCCGAGCGCGATCGAATCCGCGCCCAGCTCGACGACGCCGTGATCGAGGCCCCGTTCACCGGCCGCATCACCCACAAGTTCAAGGATACGGGCGACCTCGTGCAACCCGGCACCCCGATCTGCCGCATCGAGCAACCCGATCGCCTGCGGTTCGAAATGCGGGTGGCCGAATCGCTCGCGGGCCGCTTCTCGCTCGGCGACGAGTTCAAAGTCCGCATCGAGGCCGCCGGCGCCGAACTCACCGGAACGGTCGCCGAGATCTCGCCCGCCGCCAACCCCGGCAGCCGCACCTTCCTCGTGAAACTCGACCTTCCCACCGCCAGAGGGCTCCTCGCCGGACAGTTCGGGCGCGCCCTCGTCCCGCGCGACACGAAGACCGCCGTCGTCGTCCCCCCCGAGGCCCTCCTCGATCGCGGCCAATTGACCTTCGTCGCGGTTGTCGATTCCGAAAACATCGCCCGCCTGCGCATCGTGCGCACCGGGGCGGAGCGCCCCGAAGGTGTCGAGATCCTCGCCGGCCTCCAGGCCGGGGAACGCATCGTTTCACCCCTTCCCTCAGGATTCCTCAACGGCGCCCCGGTCCGGCCGTCCTCCTGATCCGCGCCTCGACGCTTCCCGGAATCGCCCTCCAGACCAGCCCCTGCCCCGTTCCGCCCCCCTCGATGTCAACCAACGCCGAGCACCACGGCCTCGCCGGCAAACTCGCCGCGGCGTTCATCGACTCTCCCCTCACCCCGCTCCTGATCTTCGGATCCGTCCTGCTCGGGGTGTTCGCCACCATCCGCCTCCCCCGCGAGGAGGAACCGCAGATCAAGGTGCCCATGATCGACGTGATCGTCTCGATGCCCGGCGCCCCGGCCCGGGAAATCGAAGAACGCGTCACCAATCCCATGGAAAAACTCCTCTGGGAAATCCCCGGCGTCGAATACATCTACTCCACCTCCTCGCCGGGCCGCTCCCTCGTCATCGTGCGATACAAGGTCGGCACCGAACCCGAAACCGCCCTCACCCGCCTCACCCAGAAACTCGAGGCCAACTACGACCGCATCCCCCCCGGCGTCACCCGCCCCCTCATCAAGCCCCGCAGCATCGACGACGTCCCCATCCTCGCCCTCACCCTGCACTCGAAAACCAGCGACTCCATCACCCTCCGGCGCCTCGCGGCTGAGATCGAGCACGTCGTCAAACGCGTCCCCAAGGTCGCCGAAACAACCCTCATCGGCGGCCGCCAGCGCACCGTCCGCGTCGATCTCGACCCGGCCCGCCTCGCCGCCCGCAACCTCACCCCGGCCGGCATCCTCCCCGTCCTCCGCCAAGCCAACCGCCAGTCCCGCGCCGGTGAAATCACCGCCTCCAACGAAGTCGTCATCATCGAGTCGGGAGGCTTCCTCGAAACCCCCCGGGAAGCCGGCGACATCGTCCTCGGCACCTTCGACGACGCCCCCGTCTATCTGCGCGAAGTCGCCACCATCACCGACGGCGCCCCCGACCCGGAACACTACGTCCTCCACACCCGCGCCGGTTCCGACGAATTCGAACCCGCCGTCACCATCACGGTCGCCAAACGCCCCGGCGCCAATGCCATCACCGTCGCCGGGGAGGTCCTCCAACGCGTCGAGGCCCTGCAAGGCCACCTCATCCCGCCCGACATCCAACTCACCGTCACCCGCCACTACGGACACACCGCGGCCGAGAAGTCCAACGAACTCCTCTTCCACATGGGAATCGCGGTCTTCTCGGTGTCGCTGCTCATCCTGCTGGCCCTCGGCAAGCGCGAGTCGCTGGTGGTGGCGCTCGCCATCCCCTCGACCCTCGCCCTCACCCTCCTCGTGTTCCTCCTCGCCGGATACACCCTCAACCGCATCACCCTCTTCGCGCTGATCTTCTCGATCGGCATCCTCGTCGACGACGCCATCGTGGTGGTCGAGAACATCGTGCGCCACATGCGGCTCGCAAAAAATCGCGGCCGCCCGCTCCCCGCCATCGCGGTCGAGGCGGTCTCGGAGGTCGGCAATCCCACCATCCTCGCCACATGGGCCGTCATCGCCGCCATCCTCCCGATGGCCTTCGTCGGCGGCCTCATGGGACCCTACATGCGCCCCATCCCGGTCGGGGCGTCCGCCGCCATGGTCTTCTCGCTGCTGGTCGCCTTCATCGTCACGCCATGGGCCGCCGTCCGTCTCCTGCGACGACCCGCGGCGCCCTCTCCCACCCCGGGGGTGGACTCCCCCCGGGATGACACGCCCCACGGGGAAAAGGAAGCCCTGCCAACCCGCCTCTACCGGCGCTTCATGCATGTCATTCTCGACACCGCGGGGCGGCGCTTCGCCTTCCTCGCCGTGGTGGCGCTCCTCTTCCTCGGGGCTTGCGCTCTCGTCCCGATCGGCTTCGTCAAGGTCAAGATGCTTCCCTTCGACAACAAGTCCGAGTTCCAGGTCATCCTGAACATGCCGGAGGGCGCGGCCCTCGAAACCACCACCCGCGCCGCCACCGAAATGGCGGCCTTCCTGCGCACCCAACCCGAGGTCACCGACGTCCAGGTCTACGCCGGAACCGCCGCCCCCTTCAATTTCAACGGGCTGGTCCGCCACTACTTCATGCGGCGCGGGCACAACGTCGCCGACATCCAGGTGAATCTCCTCCCGAAACACGACCGCCGCGCCGCCAGCCACGACATCGCGAAACGCGTGCGGCCCGCGCTGCGCGGGATCGCGGACCGCTTCGACGCCCGCCTCGCCGTCGCCGAGGTGCCGCCCGGACCCCCCGTCCTCCAGACCCTCGTCGCCGAAGTCTACGGCGCCAACCGTGGCGACCGTGAACGCCTCGCCCGGGAGGTCCGGAAAATCTTCAGCCAAACCCCCGGCGTGGTCGACGTCGACCACTACTGGGAGAGCGACCAGACCCGCTGGCTCTTCCGCATCGACAAGGAAAAGGCCGCCCTCAACAGCATCTCCGCCGCCACCATCTCCGACACCCTCCGCACCGCGGTGGAAGGCGCCGCCGTCGACCTCGTCCACCTCCCCGGGGAAAAGGAACCCGTCCACGTCGTGGTCCGCCTCGCACGCCCCCACCGCGCCAACCCCCTCCAGCTCCTCGGCCTCCAAGTCCGCGCCGGCGACGCCAACCGCCTCCCCGAACAGGACCCCGGCGCCGCCCCGCCCCTCGTCCCCCTCGGCGAACTCGTCACCCTCGAACGCGACATCATCGACAAGTCCATCTACCATAAGAACCTCCTCCCCGTCACATACGTCATCGCCGACGTCGCCGGCGCCGCCGAAAGTCCCGTCTACGCCATCGGTAGTATCAACCGCGCCGTCGCCGGCCTCGACCCCGCCGCCTTCGGCGCCCCCTCCGGCCGCATCGGCATCCACAACCTCTCCCTCCCCGAACTCGACCTCGAAACCTCCATCAAGTGGGACGGCGAATGGCACGTCACCCTCGAGGTCTTCCGCGACCTCGGCCTCGCCTTCGCCGCCTGCCTCGTCCTCATCTACATGCTGATGGTCGGCTGGTTCCGCTCCTTCGTCACCCCCCTCGTCGTGATGGCCGCCATCCCCTTCTCGCTCATCGGAATCCTGCCGGCCCACGGCCTCATGGACGCCTTCTTCACCGCCACCTCGATGATCGGCTTCATGGCGGGCGGCGGCATCGTGGTCCGCAACTCCATCATCCTCGTGGACTTCATCCAGCTCCGCCTCCGCGAGGGCATGCCGCTCCTCGATGCGGTGGTCGACGCCGGGGCGGTCCGCTTCCGCCCCATGCTCCTCACCGCCATGGCGGTGGTCGTGGGCGCCGCCGTCATCCTCGCCGACCCCATCTTCCAGGGCCTCGCCCTCTCCCTCATGGCCGGCGAGGTCGCCTCCCTCCTCGTCTCCCGCCTCGCCGTCCCCGTCTTCTTCTACATCGCCAACAAGCGGGCCTGCCTCGCTGGTGGTTCGTCAAGATTGAGATGATGGGTAGGCGCGCCGGAGGATGGAGGGCTGGCAAGGCGGCGAAGCGGAGTGAATCCGTAGATTCTCGATGCTTCGCCAACGCAACCAGCGCTTCATCCCACCAGCGAATATCCGTCAGATCAATCTTGACGGACCGCTAGTCCTCCAGCTCCCGCACCCAGATGTTCCGGTAGCGCACCGGGTTCCCGTGATCCTGCAGGCTGATGGGCCCCTTGTCGGGATGAGCCTCGTATTCCGTGGCGGCGTGCGGCCCCCGCCAGCCGGTTCCCCCGCTCAGAATGACATGATCGTGAATCAGCACCCCGTTGTGCAGAACCGTGAAGGTGGCCCGTTCCACCACCTCCCCCTTCTCGTCGAACTGCGGTCGATGAAAGATGATGTCAAAGCTCTGCCACTCGCCGGGCGGACGACAGGCGTTCACCAATGGCTTGGCCCGCCCGTAGAGCGCCCCCGCCTGCCCGTCGGCGTAGGTCGTGTTCTCGTAGCTGTCCAGCACCTGCACCTCGTAGCGCCCCATCAGGAACACCCCGCTGTTCCCCCGCCCCTGATCGTTCCCCTTCGGAGGCTTCGGCGTCGCCCACTCGACGTGCAGCTGGCACGACCCGAACTCCTGCCTGCTCTGGATATACCCCGCCTTCTTCACCGCTTCGAGGGCGCCGTCCACCAACTTCCACTTCGTCGGGTTCCCCATGGTGTCGGTCCAGTTCTTCATCGACTCCGCGCTGCCGTCGAAAAGAACCACCGCGTCCGACGGCGGCAATCCGGGCCCCTCCGCGGCGCCATCCGTCCCGGGCGTCACCACCGGCGGATGCGGCTGCTTCGCGGGATCCCTCTCGTGCACCTTGATCCCGTCGATGAACATGTACACCACGTCCTTTCCCTTCTCGTCCTTCCGGATCTCGGTCCGGATCTCCGGCTTGCTCAAATCGTCATGCGCCTCCGCCCAGAGCGCTCCCGCAGCCAATACCGCCGCCGGATACCACCATCGAAGATTTGTCGTGTGCATCGCCCCAAGCTACCGGGTCCCCACACCCCTGAAAAGCCTCATCCCCGCCATTCTCATGCATCATCCCCCGGCCGGGCCGCGCCTTTGAGCCCCGCGGTTTCAGAAACGCAGGACATTGAACACTTCAGCGCACCCTCGCTCGACTCGCCCAACCGCCACTCTTGCCCGGATACCCTTGCACGACCGGCTTGACCGCCCTCTTCTGTGCAAACGGTCCCCCAACGGGACCATTCTGTCCGTCTTCCCATGGAACTCCACCGATTCTCCAGTGCATTGTGCCATTCTCGTTCATGCAGACCACCACTCCCTACCCACGGATTCTGCGAGGCTCGCCTCGCTGGAACTGCAGAAAACTCTCGAACCCTTGATAATCAGCACTCTCCCTGAGCGGCGCCCGCCACCCGCACCCCCCCGCCCGACAGCTCATCCATGATTCTCAGATCCGCGCCAGAGCGGAGGTCCCGACTTCAGAAAATGCAGCGATATCATAAAGAATACGGTTTGCTTTCATATTCTCTTTACATTCAATGCTAAAAAGTATCCGCAGCTTCATGACTGACCCCAAACCCAAAGCGTCTTGCGTTTTTTGTCAGGATCGGTTTTTGATTAGGAGCTATGAATCGTATATGCTCCCTGACTGCTGTCATTTGCGCTCTGCTAAGCTCTGCTGCCTTTGCCGAGAAGTATGAGACCCTCGCGGATCCTTACGACAAGGTGACCCTTGCGAAAGGCGACACCGCCTTCGTGCTGTTTGTCACCCGGATCCCCACCATCCAGTACGAGAAGCGCGGAAGGCGGCCGGTGCAGTTCCGCCTCGGCCTGACCCGCGCCGGGAAGACCGTCGGGCGCACCCGCTACCCCTACGATCCGCAAATCGCTCACAATCCGTCCGGTCTGCAACCCTTCGCGCTGGCGGGACCAGCCACCATCACCGTCATGTCGCCGGGCGTCGTCAGCCTCAAGATCATCCACAGCGGCGAAGACAAGTAGCCGCGCGTCCTACCGCCAGAGTCCCTCGAATTCAGAACTCGTCACAAACGGGTCGAGTTCTGCGATCCGCGGTTTCGGCGAACGCCCGGCATCAGCGACGCGAGGTCCGACCGTCCGCCTGCATGCCCCTCTTCGCATTCCCGGTTTGTTCTCACCACGAAGGACACGAAGAGACACGAAGGGGTCAGAGAACGAAGCGCTTGATCCCGCGCGAACGATGACGGGCGACGATGACGGATGACGAGGGAGGTGCGCTTCGCGCCATCGTCCCGCGCCATCGTCCCGCGCCATCGTCCCCCGCCATCGTCCCCCGCCATGACTATCATTCCCTTCACCGGCGGACTGGTCGAAACCAACGGCTACCTCGTGGAAACCACGCAGGGAACGGTGGTGATCGACGCCCCCGGCGGCATGGCCGGCTTCCTCGCCAAGCGCAACACCACCCCCCTCGCCCTCCTCCTCACCCACCAGCACTTCGATCACGTCGAGGACGCCGCCGCCATCGCCCGGAAGGGAGTGCCCATCCACGCCCTCGCCCCCTATTCACACGACCTGATCCTCGACGAGGCCGCCCGCCGCTGGGGCCTGCCGATCAATATCGAGCCCTTCGAGATCTCCCACCTCCTCGAAGGCAGCAAGACCCTCCAACTCGCGGGCATCGACTTCACCCTCCTCACCGTTCCGGGCCACTCGCCGGACAGCCTCGTGTTCCACGTGGGACCAATTCACAAGTTATTCGCAGGAGACACCCTTTTCGCGGGCTCAATCGGCCGCACCGACCTCCCGGGCGGCGATCACGCCCTCCTCCTCCGTGGAATCCGCGATAAACTCTTCGGCCTTCCCGGAGAAACGGAGGTCCTTCCAGGCCACGGCCCGGTCACGACGGTCGGCCGCGAACGGGCCGAAAACCCCTTCCTCGCCTGATTTTCCAACAAAGATCAGGCTTGAGGCGTCGTTCTATCGTGAAGGGGAGGGCGGAAAACCGCATTCAAAATCACTGGAACGAATGCTGCTCCTCTGCGAAGATCGTCCATGGGCGATAACGTGCGCCCCAACTCGTCCCAAGTCATGGATCAGAAACGTTCCTCCGGCCACCCGCTCCATCAGGCGCCGCTGCCTGAGTCCCTCAAAGCCCAGTTGGACGCTTTCCGGGGTCAGCTCTGGAGGATCAAGGTCGCTGAGGCGATCCTCGCAGGCCTTTTCGGGCTCCTGTTCTCCTATCTCCTCGTGTTCGGGCTGGATCGGATCTGGTCCACGCCGGCCGTCCTGCGGCTCCTGATCCTGCTCGGGGGCACCTCCCTGTTCGTGCTCTTTGCCCCGTATTGGGTGCACCGCTGGGTGTTTCGCCACCGTCGCGAGGATCAACTGGCGCGCTTGATCGCGCGCCGCTTTCCGCGCCTCGGGGACCGCCTCCTCGGGGTGGTCGAGCTGCAGGACCAGACCGAGCGCGCCGAGGCGCTCTCACCCCAGTTGCGGACCGCCGCGATGCAGACCGTGGCAGCGGAAGCCAAGGGCCGTCAGTTCGGAGCGGCCCTGCCCGCCTCCCGCCACCGCATGTGGTCGCTGGCAGTGCTGGTGACGTTCATGATCGCCGCCGGGTCTCTCGTCCTCGTCCCCAAGGCCGGCATCAACGCCCTCAAACGCTGGCTGATGCCCCT
>CAYPUM010000151.1:0-8156 GCA_964413545.1 uncultured Roseibacillus sp.
ATCGCCGCCACCGATGAACTCGGCACCGCGTGCGGCGAAACTGATCGTGCTGGTGAATGGTCCGGGGGTGATTCGTGGCGGGCGTCCGCTGCACGCGGTGCCGAGTTCATCGGTGGCGGCGATCGGGGGGGAGGTCGAGGGGGTTGAGATGCTGCGGGCGGCGGCAGGGGTGTGCGAGGGGGGGATCGCACGGGTGCATATTCTGGACGGCCGCAGGCAGGGGGTCCTTGCCGAGGAGCTTTTCTCGAACGAGGGGGTGGGAACGATGGTGCATGCCGACAGTTACCGGGAGATCCGGTCGCTGCGAGAGGAGGACATTCCGGAACTGCTTGCCATGATCGGGCGTTCGATGCGCCGGGCGCACCTTGTGCCGCGCGATTATGAGGAGATCGTCGAGAAGGGGGAGGACTTTCTTGTCATGGCGCTGGACGACAACGTGGTGGGGTGCGTGGCGTTGCACGCCTACGGTGAGGTGGGCGAGGTGGCGTGTCTGTATGTGAAGCAATCGCACGGGGGGCTTGGGTACGGGCGGGCGCTGGTTGAGGCGGCGGAGTTGCGGGCGCGGGAGCGGGGGTTGGAAGGGGTCTTTGCGCTGACGAACCGGGCCGCGGGTTTTTTCCGGGACCGGCTGGGGTATGTATTGGCCGGGCCGGAGAGGATTCCGGAGGCGCGGCGGCGGAAGCTTGCGGACAGTTGCCGGCATTCGGAGGTGCTGGTGAAGAGATTCGGGGGGTGAGAACTTGTCAGGTGTGGAGGCGGGGGGTAGAAGGGCGCGACGAAAGCCAGCCCCAGCCAATCGCGGAGTCGTGCGCTACGGGATATTTTCTGACATCCATGGGAATCTGCAGGCGTGGGAGGCGGTTCTCGCGGACATGCGGGAGATGGGGGTGGAGGTGTTCGTCTGCCTTGGCGACATCGTAGGTTACGGTCCGCAGCCGCGCCGGGTGCTGGCGTCGGTGCGAGCCCTGACGACCAACGTGCTGATGGGGAATCACGACGCCGCAGCGGCCGGATTGCTGGACTCGTCGATCTTCAACGCGAAGGCGCGAGGGATCATTGACTGGACGCGGCGGCGCCTTGACGAGGAGGCGCTGACGTATCTTGCGGGGTTGCCTCTGGCGATCGATGCGGGGGAGATCCTGTTCGTGCATGCGGAGGTCGAGCAACCGGGGAGATTCGGGTATATCGACGGGCTGGAAGCGGCGCGGGAGAATCTGGCGGCGGGGAATCATCGCGTCACCTTCATCGGGCATACGCATTATCCGACGGTTTTCGTGGAGGAGGCGGACGGGGCGGTGCGCGAGTTGGGCGACGGGGACGTGACGTTCGGGCTGGAGCGACGGTATATCGTGAACGCGGGTTCGGTCGGGGAGCCTCGAGATCCGGACGACATTCGCGGGAGGTATGTGATTTACGACTCTGATACGGAGCACCTCGTATTTCGGCGGGTGGAGTTTGATCCCGAGGAGTACCGGGCGGAGCTGTTGCGGTCGGGCCTGAACATCTCGCCGTATTTCCTGTCGGTGGTGGACAACCACGATGCGGCGGTGGCGGCGTATCGGAACGCCGAAGCGCTGCGGGCTCTGACGAGGGACATGAAGGTGTCGGCGCAGGTTCCGACGAACCGGCAGGGACGGGTCAGCACGCTTGTGGTGCCCGGGAAGGGGGGCGCAAGGAAGCAGGACCGCTCCGGGAAAGGAGGCCTGCTGGCGGCGGCGTTGGGGGTTGTCACATTGCTGGCCGCGGCGGGGGGGGTGGTCATTGCATGGCCCCGGCCGGGCGAGGGGAGCGGCAAGAAGGAGCCGGCGGCGGCAAGCCGGGTTGGAAATCGGGAAGGGGCGCCGCGGCCGCCGGAGGGGGCGGGAGAGCCCGTGCGGAAATCGGTGATGGCGGCGGCGGGGAAAGCGCAGGCGGCGAGGGCTCCGTCGTTGCGGGGGACCGGCGCGGCCCGGCCGGCGAGGACGGTGGCGCACTGGCATGTGGATCACGGGCCGGACGGGATGAGCGGCGCCCATCGCCTCGAGGTGATCCGGACCGGAACGCCGGAGGCGCCGCTGCTTGACCTTGGGCCGGGAGCGGGCTGGGAGAACAAGGCGGCGGTGCGGGGCGGGGCGTGGGGGGAGGCGCAGCCAACGGGGGTGTTTGACCTTGCCCGGGACCGCTCGTTCACGTTCGAAGCATGGCTGGCGACCGGTCCGCCGGGGGACAATCTTGATTTTCTTGCCGGCACCCGGACAAACGGGAAGCGGGGCTACCGGGGGTGGCACCTTGGATTCCAGCGGCGGTCACGGCCGTCGGTCGTGTTCAACTACACGGCGGGGGCGTCGCGGAAGTTCGTGCTCGCGGTCGAGGACGAGGGGGTGTTCGACTGGCAACCGCATCACCTTGCGCTGGTTTGGGACCACGAGGGGGGCGGGGATGGGGCGGGGATGGTGCGGCTGTATATCGACGGGGCGGAGCGCGAGTCGCGGATCATCGGGCGGGACGCCATTCCCGGGGGGAGCACCGGCAAGAGTTTCAAGATCGGCGACCGGCCGGGGGTGGGGATGGCGGACAATCATTTTCCGGGGACTTTGGACGAGGTGCGATTTACGGAGGGGGTTCTGGACGACAGCCAGTTTCTGACGGGGGGGCGAGGCTGGATAGCGGGGGCGCGGCCGCAGGAGGCGCCGCGGCAGGAGGAGTGACACCCGCGAAGTGGGCGTTGCGAAGTTGCCGCCGGAGGGGACCGGGGTGGGACGGGCAGTCCGATTCATGCGGGGCCTGGCCGGGGGGGCTCTTGTTCGAGGGACGGCGCCCCTCGCCGGGGCCTCGTTCGGGCGCAATTTCCGGCTGCCGGGAAGGATTCCGCGAGAGGGCGCGTCGAGGTTTCGGATGCAGGGGGGGGCGGCGGACGGCGGACGGCGCGGTATTCGTGGTTGAAATACGGTGCGGGTGATGTTTTGAGGAGGGAGCGCATGTCGGACGAACAATTGCAGGAGCGCCAACCGGCGGAAGGGCGGCGCGGGATGAGCGACCTGGATCGCTTGCGGCATTCCTGCGCGCACGTGATGGCGACGGCCATAGCGCGGCTCTGGCCGGAAACGCAGTTTGCGGCCGGTCCGCCGGTGGAAGGGGGCTTCTATTACGATCTGGAATTGGAGCATCGGCTTTCGCCGGACGACTTTCCGCGGATCGAGGCGGAGATGAAGAAGGTCGTGAAGGAGAATCAGGAATTCCGGAGGGAGGTGGTGAGCCGGGAGGAAGCCCGGGAACTGGCCCGGAGAGGCCGGCTGGGAGCACTGGGGGAGCGGGACACGCCGTCAAAGTTCAAGCTGGATCTGCTGGAGGACATCCCGGAAGGGGAGGAGATTTCGCTTTTCAGGAACGGCGGGTTCCTTGACTTGTGCGCGGGTCCGCATGTGGCACGGACCGGCAACTGCAAGGCGTTCAAGCTGATGAGCGTGGCGAGCGCGTTCTACAAGGGGGACGCGAACAACCCCATGCTGCAGCGGGTTTATGGCACGTGTTTCAAGAACAGGACTTTGCTCGAAGAGCACCTCGATCGACTCGAGGAGGCCCGGAAGCGGGACCATCGCAAGTTGGGGAGGGAACTGGGCCTCTTTCACATCGACGAGATGGTGGGACAGGGGTTGCTTTTGTGGAAGCCGAAGGGAGGAGTGATCCGGCGCGAGCTGGAGGGTTTCATCGCGGAGGAACTCGACAAGCAGGGCTACGACCATGTCTTCACGCCGCACGTCGGGAAGCTGGATCTTTACCGGACCAGCGGTCATTTTCCGTATTACGAGGCGAGCCAGTATCCGCCGATTGCGGACCGGGACGCATGGACGAAGCTGGCGGACGAGGGGGCGGACTGCGGGGCGCTGATGAACGGGCTGCGGGAGGGGACGATCGAGGGGTTCTTGCTGAGGCCGATGAACTGCCCGCACCACATCCGGATCTTTTCGAGCGATCCGCACAGTTACCGGGATCTGCCGGTGCGGTTGGCGGAGTTTGGGACGGTCTACCGGTGGGAGCAGAGCGGCGAGCTGGGCGGGATGACGCGGGTGCGCGGATTCACCCAGGACGACGCGCACATATTCTGCACGCCGGACCAGCTTGGCGACGAGATCGGCGGATGCCTTGGGCTGGTCGAGAAGGTGCTGGGGACGCTCGGGATGAATGAGTATTCGGTGCGGCTCTCGCTGCGCGATGCTGATTCGGGCAAGTATGTGGGGGAGGCGGAGAACTGGGAAAAGGCAGAGGCGGCACTGCGGGACGCAGTGCGCGGGCTCGGGGTGGAGTACACGGAGGAAGTGGGGGAAGCGGCGTTCTACGGTCCGAAGATTGATTTCGTGGTGAAGGACGTGATCGGCCGCGACTGGCAGTTGGGGACGGTGCAGGTCGACTACAACCTGCCGGAGCGGTTTGACCTGACCTACATCGGGCCGGACAACAAGCCGCACCGTCCCGTGATGATCCATCGGGCGCCGTTCGGGTCGCTGGAGCGGTTTGTGGGGCTGCTGACCGAGCATTTTGAAGGGAAGTTTCCGGTGTGGCTGGCGCCGGAGCAGGCGAGGGTTCTTCCGATTTCCGAGAAGCATGCGGGGTATGCCGGGCAGGTTCGGGGGACGATGGCGGAGGCCGGGGTGCGGGTGACGGCCGACGATTCGGACGACAAGATCGGGGCCAAGATTCGGCTTGCGAGACTGGAGCGCATCCCCTATATGTTGGTCGTCGGTGCGCGGGAGGAACAGTCCGAGACTGTGAGCGTGCGCCACCGGGATCGCGACGATCTCGGACCGATGACTCTAGATGATTTCGTTCGCCAGATTATTGAAGAGATCCGAACCCGCTCGTTGTGAGGGGGTCTGATGGCGTGTCAGGGTATGCAGGGGCGAACTGTATTGAGCTTGATCGGAGCGGCCCGGCACGGAGCGAGGCGGTCCCGGACATTGGGAGCGGCTGATTGGTGCAATTGTAACGGAGGATAACTATCGCCAAGAAAAAGAAGAAGTTTCGGCGTTCGCGCCGTGAGATGACGCGGGTGAACGAGCGCATCCGGGCGCCGCGGGTGCGGGTGGTCTCGAAGAGCGGTGAGCAACTGGGGGTGATGGAGACGCGTGAGGCGGTCCGGAAGGCAAAGGCGTTGGGCCTTGATCTCGTCGAAGTGGCTTCCAAGGCCGATCCGCCGGTGTGCCGGGTGGTGGAGTACGGGAAATGGAAGTACGAGCAGTCGAAGCTGAAGAAGAACAAGGTCAAGCCGTCGACGAAGATGAAGGAGGTCAAGTTCCGGGTTCGCACCGAGGAGCATGACTACAACATCAAGCTGGGGCGGGCGGAGACGTTTTTGGACGAGGGGCACAAGGTGCGGATGCAACTGCAGTTCCGGGGGCGGGAAAACGCGCACCGGGAGATCGGGTTCGAGGTGATGGACCGGATCAAGGAGGACTTGAAGACGATGGCGCACGTCGACCAGGACGCGAAGCTGGTGGGGCGCAACCTCGTGATGATTCTCTCGCCGCTGCCGGCCGGTCAGCGGCAGCGGAAGTTCAAGCTTTCGCACGGTGACCTGATCGAAGAGGACGATTTCGGGGAGGATGAAGGGATGGAGGAGGACGAAGAGCACGCCGCGGTGGAGGTGGGCGGAGAGGGGGAGAAGAAAGAGGGTTAGTGGGGCAAGCCTCGGACCGGTTGGCGATTGCGGCCGGCGATTGAGCGAAATGCACCTCGTAATCCGCTCTCGTCGTCCGCTGTCGTTCCCCGAAATGGCGGCCCAGAAACTTGACTCATTTGTGACGACCGGGAGGCGGCGGGAGAGGGCCGTTGGTGATGCGCGACAGGCTGGTGTTGTTTGATATCGACGGGACGCTGGTGGACACCGGAGGCGCCGGGCTGGCGGCGCTGCGGCGGGCGGCCCGCCAGCTTCATGGGGGGGACGGGCCGGCTTTGAACCTTGCCGGGGCGACGGATTCGGCGCTGGCGCGGGAGGTGTTGGCGCACTTTGAGGTGCAGGTGAGCGAAGTTGAATTGAGGCGGTTCTACGAATCGTATTTGTATTACCTCGATGAGCACTTGGGGAGCGGCGCTTATGCCGGGCTGGTGTTCGAGGGCGTGCGGGAGTTGCTGGAGGCGCTGCGTGAGGCGGGGGCGACCATGGGATTGCTGACCGGGAACCTTGCGCGAGGGGCCGAGATCAAGATGACGCATTTCGGTCTGGCGGAGTATTTCGGATTTGGGGCGTTCGGGGACGATCACCATGACCGGAACGAATTGGGGCGGGTGGCGTTGGCGCGGGCGGAAGCGGCCAGCGGGGTGGCGTTTGCGGGCCGGGCGACGGTGGTGGTGGGAGACACGCCGCGCGACGTGGACTGCGGGAGGGCGATCGGGGCGGTGACGCTGGGGGTGGCGACGGGGCGCTTTTCGGCGGCGGAGCTGGCGAGTTACGGGGCGGACATGGTGGCGGAGAATTTCGGGGAGGTGGCAGGGATTCTGGAAGACCTCCGGGCGGTGTTTCGCCGCAATGGGGTTTGAACAGGGGACGTATTTGAGGCATATAGTTGCTGGTCGCAATTCGGACGAGATGTCGCGGCATTTTTACAGCGTTTATCCGGGGTCGTGGCCGATGGTTGCGGAGGGCCGGCTGATGTCGCGGGTGGAGCCGGGGATGATGGACGAGTATTGGGCGTTGGGGTGGAGGCATTTCGGGCCGGAATTCTTCCGCACCAGTCTGATGGCCGACGAGGAGGGGCTGAAACGGCAGATCGCCCTGCGGGTGGTGGTGAAGAATTTCGAGGCCTCGAAATCGCAGCGGCGCACGATCCGGCGGAACCGGGATCTCGCGGTGGATTTTTCGGCGGCGCGGCCCGGCGTTGAAGAGGCGCGGCTGTTTGATCGGCACAAGACGCGATTTGCCCGCAACGTCCCGGACCGGCTGGAGGATTTTCTTGGGAACAATCCGAGTGAGGAGCCGTGCCGCGGTGTTCAGGTGAGCGTGCGGGACGGCGGCCGGTTGCTGGGGGCGAGCTTTCTGGCTTTGGGGGCGCGGGCCTGTTCGAGCGTTTACGCGATTTTTGATCCCGCCGAGGGGCGGCGGAGGCTCGGGATTTATACGATGCTGATGGAACTCGAGTTTGCGAGAGAGCGGGGGTATCGGTACTATTACAACGGCTACGGGACCATCGAGTCGAGCTGCTACAACTACAAGTTGCAGTTGGAGGGGCTCGAGTTCTACGACTGGAGCGGGATATGGAAGGGGCTGGACGAGTTCCCGGTCTGAGAGGGATCCGCGGGGAAGGCCGGGCTCAGTTGAGGAACGGATCGTTCGAGGACTCGGCGAGGATGCGGTGATATGGGGAAATGGAGCGGAGGGTCTCGCCCCACAGCGATTCGTCGTGGGTCTGGGCGAGGAGGCGCGAGGACGGTTTGACGGGGATCCACGAATGGTGGCGCAGTTCTCCTTCCAGTTGTCCGCCGGACCAGCCTGAGTATCCGACGAAGGCGCGGACGAGGGTTCCGGAATTCTGGGAGTGATTGATGGCATCCGGGGCGGTGATGCGGGTGGCGAACCGGAGTCCCCGGTCGTCGTTCCACCAGAAGGCGGCGAAGGTGAGGTGTTCCCGGGCGACGGGTCCGCCGACGTGGACCGCGATGCGGGCGAGGGGCGCGAATTCCTCGTCGCGAAGGAAATCGCCGACGCTGCGTCCGGAAGGCTGGTTCAGGACCAGCCCGAAGGCGCCCTCTCGGGTGGTGTGTTCGGCGATCAGGACCACGGACCGGTTGAAGACGCCGTCTCGCAAGGAGGGATCTGCGATCAGAAGCTGGCCCTTGAGGCGAATCGGGGATTCCTGGGAGGGGACCTCACCCATGAGGTGATCTTGGCCTGCGCCGGGAGCGGCGTCAAGAAGGGAGAGGCGTGGGGCAAGGCGGAGGAGGCGCGATGCGGTTGTCGGTTGCCGGTTGTCGGTTGCCGGTTGCCGGAGGACTGGGGTTTTCGGGTGAGGTTCGCTGGTGGAGGTAAGGCTGGAGGTTGGGGTTGAACTGGCTAACGTCAGGGGCGTGTTCATTGATCAGGCGCGGGTTCTTGCGAAGGCTGGTGACGGGGGAAACGGGGTGGTGAGTTTCCGGCGGGAGAAGTATGTTCCGCGGGGCGGGCCGGACGGAGGGGACGGAGGGGA
>CAYPUM010000152.1:0-8103 GCA_964413545.1 uncultured Roseibacillus sp.
AAGGTTCAGGGTGACTTCCGCCATCCCGGTCGGCTTGCGCTTGTCCGTTCCGCTGAAGATCACGTCCGCCATCTCCCCTCCCCGGAGCGCCTTCGCCGAGGTCTCGCCGAGGACCCAGCGCACCGCATCCACCACGTTCGACTTGCCGCAACCGTTCGGCCCCACGATCGCCGTCACTCCCTCGTGAAACTCGAACGAGGTGCGGTCGGCAAACGATTTGAAGCCGTGAAGTTCCAAGGATTTGAGATGCATCAGCTATCCAGATGGGTGGCTCTGCCCGTAAAGTTAAGGAGTGATGGCGCCGGAGGCAAGAAAAGAACCCGCGGCATACAACATATTGTACCGATTGACTTCCAGTTGTGCCATATTTCAGCCCTCCCCGTCGGACGGCCCGGGGCTTGCTGAGACCGGCGGGGGCCGCTATGGACCGCTCCGGCATGTCGACTCGTTCTTCCGATATCGGTCTCATCGGCCTCGCCGTCATGGGGCAGAACCTCGCCCTCAACATGGCCGACCATGGCTTCCGCGTCTCGGTGTATAATCGAACCACTTCGCGCACGGACGCCTTTCTTGCCGCTCACCCCGACACGCCGGGGGGGCTGGTGGGCGCCCCCACCCTCGAAGAATTCGTCCGGTCCCTCGAACGCCCCCGCAAGATCATCATCCTCGTGCAGGCCGGAAGCCCCACCGATGCCGTCATCGAGGCCCTCCTCCCACTGCTGGACCCCGGCGACATCATCGTCGACGGCGGCAACGCCCGCTGGACCGACACCATCCGCCGCGAAGCGGATCTCGCCGCCATGGGGCTCCGGTTCATCGGCTCGGGGGTGTCCGGAGGCGAAGAGGGCGCCCGCTTCGGCCCCTCCCTGATGCCTGGCGGCGATGAATCGGCATGGGCGGAACTCAAACCCGTGTGGGAGGCGATCGCGGCCAAGGTCGACCCGGAGACCGGCCGGCCCCTCCCGGGCGGCGCCCCCGGCAAACCGGTCGCGGGCGGCGTCCCCTGCGCGGCCTACATCGGCCCCGACGGCGCCGGCCACTACGTCAAGATGGTGCACAACGGCATCGAATACGGCGACATGCAGATGATCTGCGAGGCCTACGCCCTCATGGCCAACCTCCTCGGCATGCCGTGCCCCGAGATGGGAGAGGTCTTCGGAAGGTGGAACGAGGGGGTCCTTGACTCCTTCCTCATCGAGATCACGGCCGACATCCTGCGGCAGGCGGACCCCGAAACCGGCCGCCCGTTCGTCGAGGTGGTTCTCGACACCGCCGGCCAGAAGGGAACCGGCAAATGGACCTCCGTCAACGCCCTCGACATGGGCATCCCGGCGCCCTGCATCGCGGAGGCCGTCTTCGCGCGCTTCATGAGCGCCGCCAGGACGGAACGGGTCGCGGCCTCGAAGGTCCTGAGCCCCGCCGTCGAGCCGTTCCGGGCCGGACGGGAGACGTTCGTCGACGCCATCCACGACGCCCTCTACTGCTCGAAGATCTGCTCCTACGCCCAGGGCTTCCAGCTCATGGCCGCCGCCCGGAAGGAATACGGGTGGGGCCTCCGCTTCGGGGAGATCGCCATGATCTGGCGCGGCGGCTGCATCATCCGGGCCCGCTTCCTCCAGAAGATCTTCGAGGCCTGCCAGCGCGACCCCGCCCTCCCCAACCTCCTCCTCGACCCCTACTTCAAAAGCGAAATCGGCCGCTGCCAGCAGAACTGGCGCCGGGTGGTCTCGGCCGCCGCCCTCCACGGCGTCCCCGTCCCGACCTTCGCCGCGGCCCTCGCATACTACGACGGATATCGTAGTGAGCGCCTCCCGGCCAACCTCCTGCAGGCCCAGCGCGACTACTTCGGCGCCCACACCTACGAGCGCACCGACCGGGAACCCGGAAAGTTCTTCCACCTCGACTGGCAGGACCCGCGCCGGCCGCAACTGGAGGCCTGAGTCCGTCCCCCCGCCGCGGGCCGGACCCACCCGGAGCCGGACCGCGCCGCGCCGCTCCCGCTTCATCGCGTCCCGCCGCTCAGAGCCGCCTCCTCGCGAACCGCAGAAGACAAAGCATCCCCGCCAGAAGAAAACACGTCGTGCGGGGCTCCGGAACCACCGCCAGGGAAGTCCGGAACGCCCCGCTTGGGCCCGACTCCCAGGCGAGAACGTGCTCGTCCATGTTCAGAAACGTGGAGTCCGGCCCGCTCTGCGGAATCTCCAGCAACCACAAATCATCGCCGCTCGACACGGTGTTGTATCCGCTCGAACCCTCCAGCGTCGTCCCGTCGTAAAACCTGATCCCCATCCGAACCGGGTAGTCGCCCGGCAATCCCTCGTCAAGCGTGTCGTCGAATGTGATCGGCGCCGACTCATAATAGAAAAATCCAAACGGACCCGAAAACGGGCTTCCGTAGTCGCCGATCGACGTCAGGTGCCGCGCCTCGTTCGGCGAACCCACCCCCGTCAGGGGCTGAAACCGCGACCACTCAAGGGCCCCGTAATCAGAGAAGGGATCCATCTCCACGGGCACATCCTTGAAATACCCGATCTGGATAATCGCCCCGTCCCCGGTCCCGAGAGTCCCCGCCGTCAGCGGAGTCCCGTCCAGACTCAACAACTGATTGGAACTGAAGACGAAACCATTCACATACATCGCCTTCACCATCGCCTCGTCCCCCCGTGCCATGCCCGCCACCATCGCCACCACCACCACCAGGATTATTGAAAACTTGGTTCTCATTAAAGTCAACACTTCTTAAATAAGCGCGGCACCCCCCGTCAAGCCGATTTTCACGCAAAATACCTATTCGAATCCGCATTATAGTAGGGCACTCCGTATTATTGTTGACTTTTGAAAACATGGCGATATTGTCAATCAACAAACCTTTGACATTTTCCACGATTTTCCATGTCCAGAAGCTCCGTGATCCTGTTCCCTCCCGTATCGCGCCTTCGCGCCCGCCATTTGAATCGCGAAACGACGGGCCCTCCGGCGCAGCGGGCCGTGAAGCCCTGCACTTCGCCGGTTGAAGAGGCCTTTCGCCTGATGCGGCGGTGGGAGGGCTACGGGCGGCGCACCTGGACGACGCGGCCCGAGTGACTGTTTAGAACTGGTAATTCAAGCCCAGGGAGGCTTGGAACCTGTCCCAGTCGCCATTGCCGCGGTTGGTGGACCAGCGCATGACCGAGTCGAGCGCGGTGCGCTCCGCGAGGAGCCAATGAGTGTAGCGGACTGCCAAGCCGTAGGTCTCCTGGTTCCGGCGGTTCTCCGCGACATCGCCCACTTGCTCATAGTCGGCGAAGCTGAGATCACCCTCCAGCGAGAGAGCTCCGGCGGGCAGGAAGCGCGTCACGACGAGCGAGTAAACCTGGTCGGCGATCGAATATCCGGCCGTGTCTTGCGAGGGAAAGGTCTCGGCCCGGGCCTCGGCCCGGAAGGCCCAGGCCCGGTTGGGCCGGTAGATCGCCACCAGCTGGCCGGTCAGCGCCGGCTCGCCGCCCCCGCCGCGGTCGAAGCGCACCGCGCTCCGTCGGGAAATGGCCTCGTAGCGGAGGTCCCCGAACAACGAGACTTTCTCGCTGGGGCGGTAATCGACCGCCAGCCTGCCGGTGGGCGAGGTATCGGACCCCCCGCCGACGCGGTCGCCCCTGACTCTCTCCACTCCCAGCCCCGCGCTGAGGTTGAGTTCCTGACGCGGCGAGCTGTCGACCACCGCCATGACCGCGATGGCTTCGCGATCGCCGGTGGTGTCCGAGGTGCTGTCGGTATAACGCACCGAAGGCCCGACCCGGGTCTTTACCGTGGTTTGCCACCAACCGGTGAGTTCGAACCGCGAGGTGGTGCTGCGGGTTCCTCCGGTTTCGAGGTTTTCGATGCGGTTTCCCCGCCATCCGGCCTCGATCGAGGTCTTCTCCGTCAGGTTGTATTCGCCCCTTGCGAACGCGAGGAGGTTTTCGGATTCGAGGACCTCTCTCACGAAGCGATCCGAGCGGGTGAAGCGGCCGTAGCGCACCCCGGCGTTGAGCGCAGTCCGGCGGCTTTCGAACGCGATGTCGAGTCCGGCGGAGTGGTCGATCGTGTTCAGCGAGGATTCGTCGAGGTAGAGCCGGACGAAGGGGCGATAGAAGGCGTCCACGACGCCCGGCACGCCGTCCGGCGCCGACCGATACTCGACCGCCGGGGCGAGCACGAAAAACAGGTCGGAGACGCCGCCGCTCTCTTCGAGGAATATGTTCGAGTCATAGTTGAGTTGCCCTCCCACCGCGAAGCGAAATCCCTCCCGGTCCAGCGGGCCCGCGAACGTCCGGGGCAGGAGTTCGGTGCGCACGACGTCCGCCTCGTAGGGCTCGTATGCGTAATCCGGGATTCCCACCACCCCGACGTGCGCCGGTTCCGGCGCGCCGAGACTGACGAAGGCATCCGGTTCCCTCCCCCCCGGCCCTTCCAATTCTTCCGAGGGCTCCCACGGCGCCGGAGCAACCGGCAAGAGGACGGGAGTTGCCCCCACGAGTCCTCCACCATCCGGAAACAATCCCTGTCCGGACGGGGCCCCTTCGCCGGAACCCTCCGGCAGGTCCCCGAATTCTTCCTCAGGCGCGGCTTCCTCGGTCTCTTTCTCACCGAGGGGCGCCTCGGCGCCCAACTGCGGCGCGGGCGAATCCTCCACCACCGTCTGTGCATGGCCCGGGTTCGCGCCACGCCCCAGCAGCAGCAGGAGAGCGAGGAGGAGGGCGCCGGCAAGGTGGGCGCGGCACAAGGAGTAACGGCATCGCTTCATTCTTTCAACCCTTCCGAGGATCGCAGTGGAGACCCGCCCTTGTCGAGGTTTTCCAACATCGGGAAAAAGACCGCTTCCCGGCGAGGCATCCCCCCGGCCCCGCCCCGCGTTCGCCCTGACGGCCGACTCACCCGTTCCGGCGCGGTCGGCTCTGGCCACATGTCACCGGGGCGAGTCCTTGTCTTCGGGACGGCCGCTCGGGCCGCCCTGCTACCAGAGCCGCTCCGCAACGTAGACCACATCGTAGGGCTTCAGGTAGAATGCGCCGGCCGCGCCGCTCAACACCGCCGTCATGTCGAGGTCGAACCGCTTGTGCCGTCCCTTTTCGGTTCGCACCACCGACACCTTCCTGAGGTTCGCGGTCGGGGCGAATCCTCCGGCTTCCATGACGGCCTCGAGGGCCGTCATCGGCCGGTCAAACGGAATCTTGGCGGGTTGAAGCACCGCGCCCGAAACGTAGACCGCGGCCGCCGCCTCCTGGAGGGCCACCAGCACGTTCGGATCCTGCAGGTGCGGCTTGTAGCGCCGGGTCAACTCGCTCTGAAAACTGCTCAGGCTCTTGCCCGACGCCCGGACGTCCCCGACCATCGGAAGGCTGACGTACCCGTTGGCGCGCACCTTCTGAGCAAAGTTCATCTCGGGCGCCCCCGAAAACACAAAGCTCAGAACGTCTCCGGGACCCAGCACCCCCGGGGCCTTGCTCACTCGGGCGTCATCCGGAATCGTCGCTCCGGGACCGTATTGATCCTGGCTGCAGCCCCCCATCAGACCGATTGCCATGAGGCCGGACAAGATCGCCGGGATCACCCCGGCCTGCTGCCAGCGGATTGCCTTTCTCGTGTTCGTTTTCATTGAATCTCCCCCAAACGCGTTCTCTGCCGCGCATTGAACCTGATTCTCAAGGAATTTCAAGCTCTTGTTACTATCAATCGCCCTGCAACCGGGAAGACCCCTCCCTCCGCCTCTGCGATGCGACCGGCTGATCGAGCGCCAACCCTCCCTGCGTCCGCCGGGAGACCAGTGCCGGAGGAGCCCTGCGGCCGGGTCATCGCGCGTCGGATTGCGGCGGGCGGGAGCCCCCCGCGGTGCGGTCCATGGTGAATCCTGCGTCCAGCCGCCGGAGCAGGGAGGCGTCTTCGATCGGCATGCGCCGGCCGTCGGCGTGGCAGACCCAGCGTCCGTGGTAGCGGTGGATGAAGCGGTTGTCGGGCGGCGCCCCGAGTTCGCGGGTCTGCTGAGGCCCGTTCGTGACGACGCAGTTGTCGGGGGTGTCGCGGTGCACGACGGCGTTGGCGCCGATCCGGACGTGATGACCGATCGCAATGCCCCCGATGATCTTCGCGCCGGCGCCGATGTAGCAGCAATCGCCGATCAGGGGTGCGCCCAATCGCGTCGCATCAGCCAGCGTGTTGGAGCCGATCGTGACTTGCTGGAAGATGACGCTGTTGTGGCCGATGGTCACCCCGCCGGAGATGAAGACCCCCGCCATTCCGTGGGGAAAGCAGGGCGCCGATGCGATATCCGCTTCGAGCGAGATCCATGCCCCGTCGAGCTGGAGGCGGGCCTTGTAGAGCGCCACCAGCAGACGACGCCCCGGTCCCTGCGGCGCCGAAAGGCATCGCTCCCGAAGGCGCCATGGCCCGCCAAGAAACCGCGTGATGAGGCGAACAATCATTGGGAGGCCCCGGCGGCGTTCTCCGCGCCCTGCGCGATGTATCGCCGCCGCTTCTTGAGAAAGCGGAGGTACTGGTAGACCGGCAGCCACGGCGTGATGGTCCGATGGACGACGAAACGCCGCAACGTCTGCTGAAGCTGCTCGTGCAGCGAGTCCTGGGGGTTGACGGGTTCGCAAAGCACATCCGGCCACATGGCCCGGATTTGCCTGATCGGCACGTCCCAGCGCCGGTCGCGCCGGTGCCTCGGGTGGATGGCGAGCATCATCCGGTGCAGGAGACGGTTGTTGTAGGGGTTGAAGGTGTCATGTGCCACGTCGTACTCCGAAAAGGCGGCCACCGTCCATCGCCCCATTCGCTGCTCGAGGAAAAACAGGTCGAGGAGTTCCATGCCGGCCGCCTCGCAGGCGGGAGCGGCGCCGTCCACCCACGCCTGAAACGACCGGACCGCGAAGGGATGGTTGAGCCCGCTCAGAATGGCGAGGCCTTCGCCGTCGAGGTGGCGGGCCGGCAGCCAGTAGACGCACTGCGCCACCTCGCTGATGTTGGAGTTCATGATGACCGTGTCCGGCCCGAAATGCCGAAAGAGGGTATGCGCGATGTGCCCCTTCTTCTCGCGCGCCCACGTGGCGCTGGCCTCGTAGATTTCCCGAAAATCGGAAGACATCGGGTTCCAGCCGAGGCTTTCGTGCCTGAGACCGAGCCGCGGCAAAAGACGCGCCGGGACACGGATATCGTGCACGTCCAGCCGGTCGTGGCCGGGCGCGTGCGAGAAGTAGCGAATGCGGTCCCGCACCTCCCGCGCGGCCGCAAGCGTCTTGCGGCTGTCCATGCCCGCCGACATCCCAAGGCAGAGGTCGAAGCGGGACGCCGCGGCGGCGATCGATCCCTCAAGAATCGGCGTGCATTGCTCGATGCTGTCCGCGATCGAAAGCTGCGGAATGGCGCCGGGTACCGGCCAATAACGGGACGCCCGGCCCGTATCGAGGTCAAGGCAGTGGTTCGGCAGAAGGTGGCGGACCGCCCGGTACGGAGTCCGGTCGTGCAACAGCCAGAACTCGCCGCGGTCCCGTTGATACATCGGCAGGTTCCGGTAAGACAGCACCTCGGGATCGTGTCCGTAACGGAGGACCTCGGCCAGCGTCTCGGCCTGCGACGCACACCAGACTGCCCCGTCCCCATCCCGGCAGTAGGTCACTTGCCGGAGACCAACCGCGTCATGATACAGGCGACGCGTGCCGTTCAGCGCCGCCAGCAGAACAAAGCGGCCGGAGAGAGGTTCGAGCACCGCGGGGAGTTGGTCCGCGTTCGTGACCCGTGCCGCGGCCTCTTCGAGAATCCCGCGGTTCCCGCTTGCCGGGGATCGCGAATCGAGAACATCGCCAAGAAGGACCAGCAGACCGGCCGGGATGCGGACAGTGGTGACCGCCAGATCCGGATGCACGACAAGGAAACCAAGACCTTCAAGGTCGTGCTCTTCCCACCCGCCGGGATTCACCGCGCGCGGACCAAGAACGAACTGTCGCCGCCGGTAATACTTGATCCTGTCCATCGCGTCATCGTCCTCCGCATTGCCCCGATCCCGAACCGGTCGAGAAAAGCCGCAGGCCCCGAATGTCAAGTCAGTGGTTAAGCTCTCATTGAGATGCCTGTAGCTTGGTAGTAAAC
>CAYPUM010000153.1:0-8086 GCA_964413545.1 uncultured Roseibacillus sp.
CTCGGCGGCATGACCAAGGCCGTCGCATCCGGCATGCCGAAGATGCGCATCGAAGAGGCCGCCGCCCTGAGGCAGGCCCGAATCGACCGCGGTGAAGAGGTGATCGTGGGCGTCAACAAATACCGGCTGGATGAGGAGCCGCCGGTTGACATCATGGACATCGACAATTCCGCCGTGCGGCAAGCTCAGATCCGGCGCATCCGGGAAGTGCGCGAAACCCGCGACGATGAAGCATACCGAATGGCGTTGCACGCCCTCACGAAGGCTGCGGAGGAGGAAACCGGCAACCTGCTGGAGCTCGCGGTCGAGGCGGCACGGGCCAGGGCCACGGTCGGCGAGATTACGTCCGCAATGGAACAGGTTTACTCCCGCCACCAGGCCGCCACACCCACGATCACCGGGGTCTACGGGGCCGCCTATGCGAGCGACGAAGAGTTCGCGTCCATCAAGGAAGAGGTAGCGAGCTTCGCAGCCGCCGAAGGGCGGCGCCCCCGGATCCTGGTCTGCAAACTGGGGCAGGACGGCCACGACCGTGGCGCCCGGGTGATTGCGACCGCGTTCGCGGACCTCGGTTTCGACGTCGACATGGGGCCGCTGTTTCAGACCCCTGAGGAAGCGGTGCGGCAAGCCATCGAGAACGACGTGCATGTCATCGGGGTGTCCTCACTGGCTGCGGGCCACAAGACCCTCGTCCCCCGGGTGATGGAAGGCCTGAAGAGAGAAGGGGCTGAAGACATTGCGGTGATCTGTGGAGGAGTGATCCCGCCGCGGGACCGGGACGAGATGCTCGCTTCAGGCGTGGCGGCCGTTTTTGGTCCGGGCACCAATATCCTGCTGGCAGCCCGCGCGTTGATTGGCATCATCAGAGGGCGCAGAGGAGGGTTCTAGCTGACCATGGATTCCAAATGGGAGGACTCCCCCCGTCGGCGGCGGTAACAGGATACAGCGATGAAGGAGATTATCGAACGACTCGAGAAAAAGCGGGAAGAGGCTGCCCTCGGCGGCGGCCGGCGCCGGATTGACGCCCAGCATGCGCGCGGAAAACTCACCGCCAGGGAGAGGATCGAGCTACTTCTCGACGAGGGCAGTTTCGAGGAGTGGGACACCTTCGTCGAGCATCGCTGTACCGACTTCGGAATGGCGGAGAAGGCCATCCCGGGAGACGGCGTCGTCACGGGTTACGGGACCATCGACGGGCGGGTGGTCTTCGTGTTCAGCCAGGACTTCACGGTTTTCGGGGGCGCCTTGTCGGAGGCTCATGCCGAGAAGATCTGCAAGATCATGGACCACGCCATCAAGGTCGGCGCGCCGGTCATCGGGCTGAATGACTCCGGCGGCGCCCGCATCCAGGAAGGTGTCGCTTCCCTCGGCGGATATGCGGAAGTGTTTCAGCGCAATGTGATGGCCTCCGGGGTGGTGCCGCAAATCTCGGTCATCATGGGTCCCTGCGCCGGCGGCGCGGTTTACTCCCCGGCCATGACGGACTTCATCTTCATGGTGAAGGACACCTCCTACATGTTCGTCACCGGCCCCGGCGTGGTGAAGACGGTGACCCACGAGGAGGTGACCCCGGAGGAACTCGGCGGCGCGGTCACCCACTCCACCGTGTCGGGCGTCTGCGACCGGTCCTACGACAATGATGTCGAGGCGCTGTTGATGGTGCGGCGCTTCTTCAACTACCTGCCCGCCAACAACCGGCAGAAGGCTCCTTACCGGCCGACCCCCGACCACCCGGGCCGCATGGAAATGTCGCTCGACACGCTGGCGCCGGACAATCCGAACCTGCCGTATGACATGAAGGAACTCATCCACAAGGTGGCGGACGAGAGCGAGTTCCTTGAATTGCAGCCGGAACATGCCCGGAACATCGTGATCGGGTTTGTCCGCATGGATGGCCACACGGTGGGAGTCGTGGCCAACCAGCCGATGGTTCTGGCCGGTTGCCTCGACATCAAGTCATCCATCAAGGCGGGACGCTTCGTCCGCTTCTGCGACGCCTTCAACATACCCATCCTCACCTTCGTGGACGTGCCGGGATTCATGCCGGGGACGGCGCAGGAATATGGCGGCATCATCAAGCACGGGGCCAAACTGCTGTTTGCCTACGCCGAGGCCACCGTTCCCAAGGTGACGGTGATTACGCGCAAGGCTTATGGCGGGGCATACGACGTCATGAGTTCCAAGCACCTGCGGGGTGACGTGAACCTCGCATGGCCAAGCGCCGAAATCGCCGTGATGGGACCGAAGGGTGCGGTGGAGATCATCTTCCGCGACGACCTCGGCGACGAGGAAAAGATCGCCCGCCGCACCGAGGAATACCGGCGCACATTCGCCAACCCGTTCATCGCCGGCAAGCGCGGCTACATTGATGACGTCATCACGCCCCACGCGACGCGCAAGCGGATTTGCCGGTCCCTCGCCATGTTGCGCGAGAAACGACTCGATAACCCGTGGCGCAAGCATGACAACATCCCGCTCTGACCGGATCATGGTGAAAACACAGAACGAGGAGGACGCGCGTGTTTGAGAAGATTCTGATCGCAAACCGGGGAGAGATCGCCTGTCGTGTCATCAAGACGGCACGCAGGATGGGAATCAAGACGGTCGCGGTCTATTCCGAGGCGGACCGGGATGCCCTGCACGTGCGGATGGCCGACGATGCCGTGCTGATCGGGCCTCCGCCGGCCAGCGAAAGCTATCTGCAGCAGGAGAGAATCCTCCAGGCGTGCAAAGACACCGGGGCCCGGGCGGTGCATCCGGGCTATGGGTTTCTGTCGGAGAATCCCGGGTTCTCCGAGTTGCTGGAGGCTTCCGGTATCACGTTCATCGGACCGGGGGCCCGGGCCATCGAGGCCATGGGCGACAAGATCACCTCCAAGAAGCTGGCGGACGAGGCGGGTGTCAACACGATCCCGGGATTCACCGGCGTATTGCGGGACGCCGATCACGCCGTGGAGGTTGCCGCGGGGCTCGGTTACCCGGTGATGCTCAAGGCCACCGCCGGTGGAGGCGGGAAGGGCATGCGCATCGCGCGAAACGAAGACGAGTGCCGGGACGGGTTCAAGCGGGCCTCCAACGAGGCACGGTCCAGCTTCGGTGACGACCGCTTGTTCCTCGAGAAGTTCATCCAGGAACCGCGCCACATCGAGGTGCAGGTCCTCGCCGACCGCCACGGAAACGTCATTCATCTGCATGAACGGGAGTGCTCCCTCCAACGCCGCCACCAGAAGGTCATCGAGGAAGCGCCGTCTCCGTTCCTCGACGCAAGGACAAGGAAGAAGATGGGCAAACAGGCCGTGGCACTCGCCAGGGCGGTCGACTACCAATCCGCCGGCACCGTCGAGTTCATCGTGGACAGCGAACGCAATTTCTTCTTCCTCGAAATGAACACGCGCCTCCAGGTCGAACATCCGGTCACCGAGTTGATCACCGGCCTCGACCTGGTGGAGCTGATGATCCGCGTCGCCGCCGGTGAACGACTCCCCCTGACCCAGGACGAGGTCGCCCTCGATGGATGGGCCATCGAAGCGAGAGTCTACGCCGAGGACCCGTTCCGGAACTTTCTCCCCTCGGTCGGTCGCCTCGTGTATTTCAACCCCCCACCGGAAGAGGACGGAGTGCGCGTGGACACGGGGGTCTACGAGGGCGGCAAGATCTCCATGTTCTACGATCCGATGATTGCCAAGCTCGTCACCCGGGGGGCGGATCGCGAAGAGGCCCGCAAGCGGATGCGCTCGGCCTTGGATCGTTTCCTGGTAAGGGGCGTGGCCAGCAACCTCAGCTTCCTCGCGGCGCTGATGACGCACCCGCGATTCGTGTCGGGGCAGGTGAGCACCAACATGATCGCGGACGAATACCCGGGTGGATTCCACCCCGCCGATCTTCCTCCGCAGGATCCGGCCGTGATCATCGCGGTGGCGGCTTTCATGATGCGGGGATACCGGACCCGTGCCGCGAGGATTGCCGGCCAGCTCCGGGGGCATGAGCTGAAGGTCCTTGATGACTGGGTGGTGGTCATCGACAACACCTTCCACCCGGTGACCGTCACCCCGAACGATGGTGGACATGATGTCACTTATGAGGGCGAGACCTACGAGGTCCGCAGCGACTGGATTTTCGGCCGGCACCTGTTCGAGGGCACGATCAACGGTGAAGAGGTTTGCATGCAGGTCGAGCGGGTGGGAATGCTCTTCCGCCTCTTCCACGGCGGATCACAGACTGAACTCGTCGTGCTGCCGCCCAAGGCGGCGGAACTCCTGCGCCTGATGCCCGTCAAGGCGCCTCCCGACATGTCGAAGTTCGTCCTCTCGCCAATGCCGGGCCTGCTCGTCTCCCTCGCCGTCAAAGAGGGCGACACAGTCAGTGCCGGACAGGAACTGGCCGTTATCGAGGCCATGAAAATGGAAAACACCCTGCGCGCCGAAAGGGACGGGGTGGTGGCCAGGATCATCATTCAGGCCGGAGCCAGCCTCGCCGTGGACGACAAGATCATGGAATTCGTCTAACCATGGCGGAGGAGGAGACAGCCGGCCGGGAAATGACGGGCGCGACCACGGCTCTCGCAGACGGCGTCCTGGCCGGTGACCGCCGTGCCCTGGCACAAGCCATCACCCTGATCGAGTCCACGAGGCCGGATCATGTCGGGCAAGCCGGCGCCTTGTTGCAGTTTCTCGCGCCCCATGCGGGTCATTCCATCCGCCTGTCAGGAGTGCCCGGCGTGGGCAAATCCACTTTCATCGAAGCCCTCGGCAACCACGTGATCGACGAAGGTCATCGGGTGGCGGTCCTCACCGTGGACCCCTCCTCGGCCATCAGCGGCGGGTCCATTCTTGGGGACAAGATCCGCATGGAGTCGTTGTCGCGCCGCGATGAGGCATACATCCGGCCCTCCCCGGCGGGCCGCACCCTGGGTGGGGTGACGCGACGCAGCCGGGAGGCCCTGCTCCTGTGCGAAGCCGCCGGGTTCGATGTCCTCATCGTGGAAACGGTGGGGGTCGGCCAGTCCGAGACCCGGGTCGCCGGCATGACGGACATGTTCATCCTGCTGCTGTTGCCGGGTGGAGGAGACGAGTTGCAGGGAATCAAACGCGGCATTGTCGAATTGGCGGACCTGATCCTGATCAACAAGGCGGATGACGAACTGGCGGAGTTCGCCCGCCGGTCGGCATCTGAATACCGCCACGCCCTGCGCTTGTTGCATCCGCGCCTCGCCGACTGGAGTGTCGCCGTCCGGACGTGTTCCGCCCGGGATGGAAAGGGCATCCCGGAGGCTTGGGAGGTGGCCCTGCGCTACCGCCGGACACTCGAGGCGAGCGGGGAGCTCGCGGCGCGCCGCGCCGGGCAGGCACGGGACTGGATGTGGTCGGAAGTCCACGAGAGCCTCGCCCTCTCGCTGCAGGAGGACGCGCACATCCGCAGCCGGGTCCCTGATTTGGAAGCCGCCGTCAGCGAGGGCCGAATTCCACCGACGACAGCGGCAAAAGAACTGCTGGACCTGTTTCTCAAGCGATCCAGAGCCGAAAGTTGAAAAGCGAAAACCGGAGGTGAATACATGAGCAGACGGCCATTCAAGGTTCTCGGCATCCAACAGATCGCGGTCGGCGGTCCCGACAAGAGCAGGCTCCACGCGTTGTGGGTCGATACCCTTGGCCTGAAACATGCCGGGACCTACCGCAGTGAATCCGAGAACGTCGACGAGGACATTGCAGTGGCAGGGGCGGGGCCAGCGGCGGTGGAGGTTGACCTGATGCAACCGCTCGATCCCGACGGGAAGCCGAACGTCCAGAGTCCTCCGCTCAACCATGTCGGGCTGTGGATCGATGACCTGCCGGCTGCAGTGGAGTGGTTGCAGGCGAGAGGAGTCCGCATTGCTCCGGGTGGAATCCGCCGGGGCGCCTCAGGCTTCGACATTTGTTTCATCCACCCGAAAGGCAATGCAGAATTCCCCTTGGGCGGCGAGGGAGTGCTGATCGAACTCGTGCAGGCGCCACCCGGGATCCGCCGGGAGTTCCGGCGGCAATCCGTCGAGTGATTCTCCGGAGACCTGCGAAACCCGCGGAATGTCATCGCCTCCTCAAGGCCGGACCGCCAGCTTGGCGGGCTCCTGGTTGCGCCAGAGATCCAGCGTGATGGGCTTCCCGGATCCTGCAAGGTCCGTGTAGCGCCGGGAGAACTCGGCAAGGTTCTTGACGCCGGTCCCGTTCACGCCGCGAATGACGTCGTTGACGCGCAGGCCCATGGCGGCCGCCTTCGATCCCGATTCGAGTTCCGCCACCAGCACCCCGTTCGTGTCGCCGAGGCCCATGGCGGACATGTCGTTCTCGTCCCGCAGGTCGCGCACCGAGGCGCCGTTCCAGTCCGCTGATTCCGCGGGGGTTCCCTTGCGGTCCCATCCCCGGCTGGCAATGTGGGCCGCTTCGAGGGTTCCGGGGAGCGGCGGGGTGCGGGCGATCGCCTTCAATTCGGGCTTCCGCACCCCGAACCGGTCCATCGGGAAGTTCTTGAACCCGAGATCGAGCGCGGGCGAGGAGTCCCGGACGCGGTAGTCACCCCGCTCCGGCGCCACGAACATCGCGTCGGCCACGATCGAGTGCTGTTCGCCGCCCTTGGCGAAGGCCTGCAGCTTGACCGCGGGCCGCGGCTCCTTCGCGTCCGGGTCGTGGGCCAGGTTGTAGTCCATGTTCGCGCCCTGGTCGGTCTTGCCCATGCCGGCCGGACGATAGGAGTCGCGGCTGAGGATGTTGTGCTTGAAGGTGGTATTGCAGTCCGGATACCAGACGTGCGGACAGAACGTCCAGTTGATCATGATGTTGTTCTCGACCACGCGGTTGTATCCTTCCCGCAGCTTGATTCCTCCGGCCAGGCACAGGTTGTTGCAGATCCGGTAGTTGCTCGATCCGTCGTCGAGATCGATGTCCCAGCCGTGGTCGCAGCGCCAGCGGCTGTTGCGGATGACGATGGTCTTGCGGCAGTCCCATGCCGGCATGTCGGGGTGTTGTTTGACCCATTGGGCCGTCACACCGCGATTCTTGTGCCAGAACCGGTCGCGCCCCCAGCTGTTGAACGAGCCATGATCGCCGGTCTCCTTGACCGTGTCGAAGACGTCGTTGAACTCGATGAGGTGCCCGCCGAAGCACCCGTCGCAGATGTTGATCCCGGCCCGCGGACAGTCGTAGATGCTGCAATGCCGGACCGTCACGCCCTCCGAGATGGCGATGTTGACGCCGGCAGTCTGCTTCTCGATCCGCCCGCTGCGGCGGATCAGGCAGTCCTCGACGAGGCAGCCGGCGGGATAATTCGACGTCCTCGGGCCCGGAGTCTTGTCCATCTCCCCGAGGGTCTGGGTCTGCCCGTATTCGAAGAGCGGGGAGCGGACCGAATCGGGATCCCCGACAAAGCTCACGCCGCTGGCGCCGGCCTCCGCGAGGTGGCAGCCGACGATTGATATACGGCGATTGTAGTTGTTGACGAAGACGGCGTTGCTGCCCGCCTGGTCCACGAAACAATCCCGCAGCGCGCAATCCTCGGCCCCGTTGAAGAACACCGCCCCGCCGCGCCAGGTGGTCCAGTCGCTGCGCAGCAGCGGCTCCTTGTTGTCCATGAAGGTGCGGGCGGTGTGGGTCAGGGTGAGGCCCTCGAGGACAATGTGCCGGACCGGGGCGTCCTCCGAACCGCGGAACTCGACGAGGCATGGCAGACGGACCGCTTCGACGCGGGCCGTTCCGAGGTCGACCCCTTCGGGCGGGTGGTAGTAAAGGGTGCCGGCCCTGGAATCGAGGAACCACTCGCCGGGGGCGTCGAGTTCCTCGAAGATATTCTCGACGAAGCGGAACTTCCTGTGGCCGCCCATCTGGCGGTTGTTCTGCCAGCCCCCCACCATCTCGAGCTTGCCGCCGTCCGTCTTGCCGGTGATCCTCCAGTGCATGTCGCCCCAGAGGTTGCTGTGCATGGCATGGAGATAACCCCCGGACGGGTCCTTCCATGATTTCACTTTCTCCGGCGAGGTGCACTTCTCAGAGAACCCCTGGAAGTATTGGGCCTCCGGGTCGTAGTCCGGGAAACGGGCCATGGGCTGGCGCCGCCCGTT